>NZ_JAYFPU010000065.1:0-15374 GCF_034927525.1 Christensenella sp. | reverse complement strand
CGCAGATATTGTCCGTCCACGCGACGCCGCCGCCAAAGCCATTGGCAAGGCGCGCCAGCGCCGCCCTGTCCATATCCACATCCTCCGCAAAGGCAAGCGCTACGCTCTGCGCGCAGTTATAGCCGTCGCTGAAATTCTTTTTTGCCATTTCCGGTTTTGTCATCTCTTTTTCCCCCTCTTACATACACTGGTGTACCAGCTGCTCCACATCCTCACGGCTGGTGGGCTTCGGATGTCCGTCGATATCCTGCTTGAACGCCGTATACGCCAGGTCGACAAACGCGGGGATCTCCTCCTCCTTGAGGCCGTATCCGCCAAAGGAAACGTCTACCCCAATATCCTTGTAAAGCTTGTGCAGCAGTCCCGGCAGCGCCGCTGCCTGCTCCGCCTTGCTTTTGCCTACAAGAGACGGATCGAATATCTCCGCTACCTTCGCAAATTTTTCCTCGCCATACGGCAGCGTCCATTCAATGATCTGTACCAGACATGCAGCCAGTGTGCCGCCGTGCGGTGCGTCTGTAAAAGCGCTCAAAGGCTGTCCTAGCGCGTGCGGCAGGGTTACGCCCGCTTGCGCGATAGACCATCCGCCAAGCATACACGCAAGCGCCATATCATAGCGCGCCTCGATGTCTGATCCGTCCTTCACCGCCGCGCGGATCGAACGTGCAAACAATTCGATGGAACGTAGCGCGATCGTATCCGTCCAGTCATTCGAATTTTTTGAGATATACGCCTCAAACGCGTGCGCAAATGTATCGATGCCGGTGAGCGCCGTGCTGAGCGGCGGGATGGATGTCATCAGCGCCGGATCGATGAGCGATACCGTCGGGTAGATCGCCGGATTGATGATCGTACATTTCCTCTTCAGCGACGGATTGTTGATCACCGAGCAAGGTGTTGCCTCCGTCCCCGTCCCTGCCGTCGTCGGTATCACGATCAAAGGCAGAGCGGGCTTTTCCGGACGGTGTACATATTCGTTCTGCCGTTCCGTATATTCCCAGCACGTTCCCCCGTTCGTCATCACAAGCGCGATCGCCTTGGCCGAATCGATGGCGCTGCCGCCGCCAATGCCGATCACAACATCGCATTTTTCCTGTGCGCAGATCCCAGCGCCGCGGTCGATCGTCGTGTTCCGCGGATTCGGCACTACATCGTCAAACTCGGTATATGACACGCCGTTGGCTTTTAAGTCGTCAAGAATCGCCTGCAATGTCGCCGAGCCTTTCAGGAACGGGTCATACAGCACAAACGCCTTTTTCCCAAGGCTGCCTGCCTGTTCGCCCAAGTTTTTGAGCATGCCGTCCCCAATCATTACCTTTGTCGGAAAACTGATCATAATATCTTTCAAAGTCCTTACCTCCTCTGTTTATCTGTTACAAACTGCCGTTGCATCTGCCGCCTATATATAATGGCCGCCTGCCCCCCAATATGGGAATTCGCTGATGGTGATAAAAATATTATCCTGCTCGATCTCCAGCTCGGAAGCCACGATCACAAACAATTTCTCGATCATCTCTTTTTTATTTTCCATCGGCGCTTCGTGATGCAGGTTGACCGCCATATAGCAGCATTCCTGCCTCTTCCCGCCAAAAAAGAGATTGCACTTGTCATTGATATCAATCATCAGGACTGCTTCGCTCTTTTCCGGAATGATATCAATGATCCCTCCGATCCTGCTTTTCAGCGCTTCGCTTTTTGCCGCAGTCACGGTTCTTGTTGTACGGATATCAATAAATGGCATTGGTTTCTCCTTTCTTAATATGGTTTTAAAGTAATAGTGGATATATCAAGAGTATAGAAACATATAGAAATAATGATTCGTATGATACAAAGAAGAAAATACATAGAAGAAATAGCTGCAAGGTATATCAAAAATGTTTTTGGATTCTAAAAAGTAATTATATATACATTTTTCCGTTTGTCAATATTTTTTCAGAAAATTGTATATTATTTTCTGTTTATAATAATTTAATTATATTCTTTTTTCAGAAAATAACTCTATCCCGTTTCGCTACAGCCGTCCTTCTACAAGCGCCTTCGTCGTCACATACGCCGTCCTGATCACGTCTTCCGGGGTCATTTCATAATATTCAGGCCGGAACGTTTCGATCGATACCATGCCGTCATATCCCGTCTTTTTGATATTCTCCAAGTAATTATGAAGGTCGATCTCCCCTTCGTCCACAAACCGCCTGTGGCAGTGGTCGAGCGTGCCCAAAGGCAGAGGATCACAATTGTTGATGTGTACCGCAAATATTTTTTCTTTGGGTATGCGGGCAAGATCAGAGAAATCATTGCGCTTACCGTCTAAGTATAAATTGAAGGGGTCGAGCGTTATCCCTACATTGCCGCACCCTGTTGCATCAATGATCTCCATTGCGTCGCGTGCCGTGCGTACCGCACAACCCATGCTGCCCACCGGTTCCCATGCCAGGTTCATCTCATATTGCTCCGCCATTGCCGCAAGCTTCCTCAATATCCGCACCGAATCCTCCATCACCTTTTCCTTATCGTACGGGTATGGCATGGTATTGGGATCGTGCGGCAGATAGATGTTACCGCTGTCGTCGAGAAGGTGCGGCACAACAATAAAGTAATGCCCGCCGATCTTATATGCCGTCTCACAGCACGCAAGAAAATATGCACACAGCGCACGGTCGCGGGAAGTATTCGCCCTTTGCGGGTGGAACATATCCGCATAGGTATAGAGCGCGTTCATTGCGTGCGGTTGCAAATGGCTATTGCCAAAAAAGTCTTTCAGCACTGCCGCCGGATGCCCCATCAGGTAATCGAGCAGCATATCACCGCGCATCTCGATATAGTCAAATCCATTCTCCTCGCATAACACAAGGTCCTTTTCCAGGCTAGAACAATTCGCCGCTGTCGCTTCGTTATAAGAAAGTTTCATGTGTGCGCCTCCATATTCAGATGTTATTTTTATGAAAATTTTATTGTTTTTTGAAAATATTTAATTTTATCATAGCTCTTTTTTTGAGTTTGTCAATATATAATACACTTTTAGCTTCTGAAATTTTCATAATTTGCTATTGCATTATTCAAATTTATGATATACAATCAAGTTGTTCCATAATTTTATCCAATCAATTGTATACAAGTTTTCTTAATTATATATCAACATAACGACATCATGTAACGCTTCACTATTTTTATCTATCTCGATCAATTATAAAAATCAGGAGAATACTATGAAAGCTTTGGTAAAATTTGCAGAAGGCCGTCAGGGAATGGAGATTCGCGATATCCCTATCCCCACACCGAAAAAAAATGAACTGCTGGTCAAAATTATGGCGGCTGGGATATGCGGCACAGACATCCATCTGATGCACGACGAGTATACCTACTACCCTCCCGTCATACTGGGGCACGAATACACCGGCATTGTCGAGGGCATGGGCTCCGCCGTCTCAGGCTTTGCAAAAGGCGACCAGATCATCTCCATGACTGCCGCCGTCACGTGCGGACACTGCGGGTATTGCCGCGAAGGCCTGCTGATGCTGTGCAACGAGCGGCGCTCGATCGGCTCTGGTGTCAACGGCGCAATGGCTGAATATATGGTGATCCCCGCCGAGCTGGCGTTCAAGCTTCCCGCCAATGTTTCCGGCGACGATACGATGGCTATTGCAGAACCCCTGGCATGCGTGATCCGCGCCGTCATCGAGCAATCCCATATAAAAGCCGGGGACGTGGCGCTTGTATCCGGCCCCGGCACCATCGGCCAGCTCACCATGCTGATCGCCAAAATGCAGGGCGCATATGTCATTATGTCAGGTACGCCGCAGGACGCAGAGCGTCTTGCGCTCGCCCGGGAACTGGGTGCAGACGCTGTTTGCTCCAGCCCGCAAGAGCTCAAAAGTATAATCGACAAAATCACAGTAGACGGTGTGGATGTCGCTTATGAATGCGCAGGCGCGCCCCCCTCCCTTGACGTGTGCATCAATATGCTCAAAAAGACAGGCAACTTAGCGCAGGTAGGACTGTATGGCAAGCCCGTGCCTGTCGATATGGATAAAATTTTATGCAAGGAGCTTGCTCTCTCTGTGAGCTACGCAACAGAGCGTACCTCATGGGATATCCTGTTAAAGCTTGCTTCTCAGGGCAAGCTTGAGAAGGTCAAAAAGCTCATCAGCGCACGGATGCCGCTTGACGAGTGGGAAACTGCGTTTGATATGTTTGCCAATAAGGAAGGCTATAAGATTTATTTGATACCGTAAGATAAATAAAAAATAGATCATATAAAAGGAAGGTGCTTTATTATGAAAATGCTCATTAATGGAAAACAAACAGCCGCCAGCGATGGCAAAACCCTGGAGGTACTGAATCCGGCGACCATGGAATTGATTGATACGGTTCCTTCGGCAACGCAGCAGGATGTAGAGGCTGCACTTGACGCAGCCCAGCAAGGAAAAAAGCAGTGGCGGGACGTCGTGCTTTTTGAGCGTGTGGATATCCTGCGCAAATTCATTTCCCTGATCGACAAAAACCTTGACGTCTTTGCAAAGATGATCAGTGCCGAAAGTGGAAAAACACTGGTGTCCTGCATCGACGAAGCGAAGGCATGTATGGGGATTTTTGAATCCTATTGCGAAAAAGCGAAGAACTACGGCGGCGAGACCCTGCCCTTCAACTCTGAGGCAAGAGTAAAGGGAGACATCATCTTTACGCTCAGGGAGCCTCTTGGCGTGGTCGCGTGTGTCGTCCCCTTCAACTATCCAGTCGAGCTCTATGCTCATAAAGTGGCTCCGGCGCTTGTGATGGGTAACGCCGTCATCATCAAACCGTCAAGCGACACCCCTATGTGTAATATTTTCCTGACGCAGCTTCTGCTGGAGGCAGGCGTTCCGGGTGCGGCTGCACAGATCGTAACGGGCAGCGGCGCGCGCATTGGCAAGCAGATCGCGGAAAGCCCGAAGATCGACGCGATCAGCCTGACAGGCAGTACTTCCGTAGGTATCGAGACCATGCAGAACGGCGCAAAGAACCTGACGCACGTGTTTTTAGAGCTGGGCGGCAACGACCCGCTTATTGTGTTTGAAGGCACAGACCTTGATCAGGCCGTAACAGAGACGCTGGCCGGACGCGCAAGCAATGCCGGGCAGACCTGCTGCGGTACAAAACGTCTGATCATCCAGAACAGCATCAAAGAAGCATATACGCAAAAATTACTCGAGGCGCTCAAAGGCCTGAAGATCGGCGATCCGCTCGATCCCGATACGGTATACGGCCCCCTCATCAGCGAGCGTGCGGCAAAAGATGTGGAGCAGCAGGTACAAAAAACGATCGAGCAGGGCGCTACCTGCCTGTATGGCGGCAAGCGGTACGATACCACTTATTTTGAGCCTACCCTGCTGACTGACGTCACGATGGATATGGACGTCGCGGGCGAAATGGAGATTTTCGGGCCTGTCTTCCCTGTTATCGGCTTCGATACGGTTGAGCAGGCAATCGAAATCGCCAACCACGCGCCTTACGGCCTGTCGAGCGGCGTGATGTCGCCGGATATCTGCATCGCGCTTAAAGTCGCGACAGAGATCGAAGCTGGCACCTGTGTCATCAACGGCTGCGGCAACTACAGAAGCGCACATCTCGCGTTTGGCGGATACAAGATGACGGGCATCGGCCGTGAAGGAATCACGCACACGCTCGACGAGTATACGCAGACCAAAAATATTGCTTTGAAGCAGTTATTGAAGTAAGTACATCTTTAAGGAGAAAAAATATGAGTAGCAGTGAAGAATTGAAATCATTTGCCAACCAAATACGCGTCGAAACGCTAAAGGCGTTCCGCCATCTTGGTTTTGGTCATGTCGGAGGCTGTATGTCCGTCGCTGATCTCCTTGCCGTACTATACGGCAAGGAGATGAATATCGACCCGCAGAACCCTCAGAAAACCGACCGTGACCGGTTTGTCCTTTCCAAAGGGCATGCAGGCCCCGCGCTTTACGCAACGCTTGCTTTAAAAGGCTATTTCCCGCTTTCGGAGCTGGCCACCATCAACACTGGCGATACGCTTCTGCCAAGCCACTGCGACAGGAACAAGACGCCCGGTGTGGACATGAGCACAGGCTCTCTCGGGCAGGGTATGTCCACAGCCATTGGCGTCGCGATGGCACAAAAAATGGACGGGATGAACGCCCGCACCTTTCTTGTGATCGGCGACGGTGAATGTGACGAAGGCCAGATATGGGAGGGCGCGCTGTTTGCCCCGCAGCACCATCTTAACAACCTGATTGCTTTTGTGGATTACAACAAAAAGCAGCTGGATGGCTATACCAAAGACATCTGCGATCTTGGCGACCTGCGCAAAAAGTTTGAAGACTTTGGATGGAACGCCATCCAGTGCGACGGGCACGACGTAGACGCTCTTACGGCAGCGATTGCAAAAGCGAAGACAGAGCCGGACAGACCCAGCATGATCATTATGGACACTGTCAAGGGAAAAGGCTGTACGTTTGCAGAGGACGTTCTTTTTAACCATCATATGACATTCACAGAGGAACAGGTAGATCAGGCGCTTGCGGCGCTTGGCTGCTAAGGAGGGTTTGAAATGGCAAATTATAAAGTATGCGAAAGCGTATCGACAGAAAAGGCAGCGATGCGCGACGTTTATTGCAAAACATTGATCGATCTTGCCGAACACAACAAAAACATCGTCGCCATGGACGCCGACCTGATGAATTCGATTGGTATGCTGCCCTTCCGCGATAAATTTCCGGAGCGCACCATCAATTGCGGGATCATGGAAGCAAACATGATCGGCGCTGCCGCCGGTATGTCTACGCTTGGCAAGGTTCCGTATGTCCATACGTTCGGTTGCTTTGCCTCAAGACGCGTCGCTGATCAGGTGTTTGTCTCCTGCGCCTTTGCACAGGCGAACGTACGCATCATCGGCAGCGACCCCGGCGTAACAGCGGCTTTTAACGGCGCGACCCATATGCCCTTTGAAGATATGGGCATCATGCGCGGCATCCCCGGCCTTACTGTGATCGAGCCGACCGATTCCGTCATGCTGGAGGACATCATCCGTCAGCTTGAAAAATCTTATGGCACCTACTATATCCGTCTTTCACGTAAGAATGCGGAAAAAATATTTGAGGACGGCTCCACCTTCGATATCGGTAAAGCGGCCCTGATACGCGACGGCTCCGACGCAACCATCGTCGCAAGCGGCATCATGGTCGCAGAGGCGGTCAAAGCCGCCGACCTGCTGAAAAAGGACGGGATATCCGTACGCATTCTGAATGTGTTCACCATCAAGCCGATCGATCGTGAAGCGATCAAGGCGGCGGCACAAAAAACAGGCGCGATCGTAACGGCGGAAAACCATAACATCATCAACGGTCTTGGCAGCGCGGTGGCGGAGGTTGTCGGCGAGACGTGCGCCGTTCCTTTAGAACGCGTGGGCATCAACGACCATTTCGGCGAAGTCGGCTCTGTTGACTTTTTAAAGAATAAATTTGGCCTCACCGCCGAAAACATCGCCAAAAAAGTGAGGACAGCGATCGCACGAAAAGAAAGGTAACGCAGCATGCAAGACGTATATATCATGAATTCCTGCCGGACGGCGATCGGTTCCTTTGGAGGTTCCTTAAAATCGGTGAGCGCGATAGAGCTTGCCGCAACCGTCGTCCGCAGTTTGCTCGGCAAGGCCATCCTCCCTGCCGGGCAGGTCGATCAGGTCATTATGGGCAATGTCCTACAGGCGGGTCAGGGGCAAAACCCTGCCCGCCAGGCCATGATCGCCGCCGGACTTCCGGTGGAGGTTCCGGCGCTCACCATCAACAAGGTGTGCGGCTCCGGTCTTACGTCCTTAAACCTTGCGGCAGCGCTGATCCGTTCGGGTCAGGCAGATTGTATCATCGCGGGCGGCTTTGAAAACATGTCGCAGGCTCCGCATGCCGCACATATGCGCTGGGGACATAAAATGGGCAACATTGATTTTATGGATCTGATGATCCACGACGGCCTGTGGGACGCTTTTCATGATTACCACATGGGGATCACAGCGGAAAACGTCGCACAAAAATATGGGATTACGCGTGAGGAGCAGGATGCCTTTGCGCTTACCTCACAGCAAAAGGCGCACGAAGCGCAGCGCTCCGGCAGATTCCGCGAGGAGATCGTTCCTGTTGAGGTATCGCTGCCCCGCAAAGCTCCTTATTTGTTCGAAAATGACGAATACATCAGAGGCGATGCATCCCTTGAATCCCTTGGCAAGCTTCGTCCCGCCTTTCAAAAGGACGGAACCGTAACTGCGGGAAACGCCTCCGGCATCAACGACGGCGCGGCAGCCCTGCTGCTCGTTTCGGAGAAATTTCTCAGGGAGAACTATTTGCAGCCACAGGCTAAATGGCTGGGCAGCGGCTCCGTAGGGGTCTCCCCTGCGTATATGGGCATGGGCCCTGTGCCCAGCGTGCAAAAGGCGCTCAAAAACACGGATTTGCAGATAAGCGACCTGCATCTTGTGGAGGCCAACGAGGCCTTTGCCTCGCAGGCGCTGGCTGTCACAAGGGAACTTGGACTGCCACAGGATATCGTTAACGTCAACGGCGGAGCGATCGCGCTCGGACACCCGATCGGTGCTTCGGGCGCAAGGATCGCCGTAACGTTGCTGCACGAAATGCAAAGGCGGGACGCCAAACGTGGCCTTGCTACCCTGTGCATTGGCGGCGGTATGGGCGAAGCTACTATTTTTGAATTGTGTGAATGATATGGATACGCTGACGATTGAAAAAAAAGGACATGTGGTCATCCTGACGCTCAACCGTCCGGATAAGCTCAACGCGATCAATCAGACAATGATCACAGAGCTGCACGATGCGCTGCTTACTATCCAGCGCGATCCCCTCGCTCGCTGTCTTGTGATCACCGGCACGGGCAAGAAAGCTTTTGCCGCCGGAGCTGATATCGCCGAAATGGAGCATATGGACTTCTTCGGTGCAAAAGCCTTTGCGGAAAAGGGCTGTGCTGTCATGCACAGCATTGAAACGCTTCCCATACCCGTGATCTGCGCCGTAAATGGCTTTGCACTTGGCGGGGGCATGGAGCTCGCTCTTGCCTGTGACGTCAGGATCGCTGCGGAAAACGCGATCTTTGGGCTTCCGGAGGCTTCCCTCGGGGTGATCCCCGGCTTTGGCGGTACCGTGAGGCTTTCGCGCATCGCAGGGCACGCTGTAGCGGCAGAAATGATATTCTCCGCTGGCACGATCGACGCCGACTGCGCCAAACGTTACGGCATCGTGAACCGCACGGTACCGCTACACGAACTGATGGAATATACTTGCGGTCTGGCGGGCAAGATCAGCGGCAATGCGCCGCTCGCTGTGAGAGCGGCAAAACGTTCCATGAGGCTGTCACAGGATATCAAAATGGAAAATATGCTGTTTGCGCAGCTGTTCCTCACCAAGGATCGGCAGGCAGGCATGAATAATTTTTTGCATAAGAAAAAGACGGAACATTTTTTAGGAGAATAAAACAATGAAAAAAATGAGTGTGATCGGCGCGGGAACGATGGGTGCAGGCATTGCGCAGGTCTTTGCGCAGACTGGCTGGCAGGTCGTTTTGGCAGATCATTCCCTGTCGCTTGCCAAAAAAGGTTTGGGTAAAATAAAGTCCGATATGACGCGACTTGTACAAAAAGAGAAGCTGTCACAAGATGCGATGGAGCAGACAATAGGTGTTATCACCGTCACCGACCGGCTTGAGCAATGCGACGGGAGTACCCTTGTTGTCGAAGCGGTCTATGAAGACCTGCGGGTCAAACAGGACTTGTTTTGTACGCTTGAAAAAATCGTGCAGGCGGATACCATTCTGGCTTCCAACACGTCTTCGATCTCCATTACACAGATCGCGGCTGCCCTAACAGAAAAAGGCCGGTTTGCCGGTATGCACTTTTTTAATCCGGCGGGCGTCATGAATTTGGTGGAAGTCATTGCCGGTATGCAGACCAGTGCGGATACCACTGCATCTATCATTGCAATCGCCAAGGAAATCAATAAAACACCTGTCCCGGTGGACGAGGGCCCGGGGTTTGTGGTAAACCGCCTGCTGATCCCTATGATCAACGAAGCGATCGGCATATACGCCGAGGGGATCGCCAGCGCGCAAAGCATCGATACCGCCATGAAGCTGGGAGCAAACCACCCAATCGGCCCGCTTTCCTTAGGCGACCTCATCGGTCTCGACATTTGCCTCGCGATCATGGAGGTGCTGCATGACGAATTTAGAGACCATAAATACAGCGCGCATCCCCTGCTCCGCAAAATGGTGCGCGCAGGAATGCTGGGCAAAAAGACCGGACAGGGGTTTTTTACCTATCAATAGAAGGCGGGACTGACTACACAGCCGCTACTTGACAGTCTGCCGTCTGATATGCAAGAATGTGTTTGTCGGTACTCACCACAAAATTGAAAAACAGCAGTACCAAGAGGGATAAGTATGAATGAAAAAAAGGACAAAGTAAAAATCAATCTTGCGCAATATGTGCATGACCATATTATGGAGATGCTGATCCGCCAGGAGATCAAGCCCGGCGGGAAAGTGCCAGAGGAAAAAATTTCCGAAATGCTCAATGTCAGCCGTACCCCTATTCGCGAGGCGATCCGTATCCTTGCCGCTGAGGGCATGGTCAATATTTCGCCCAACCGCGTCGCCGAGGTGATCTCTTTTACAAAGGAAGATATCCACGATATTGGCATGGTACGGCTCAGCAATGATTTGCTTGCCGGAAAGCTTGCGATCTACAACGGCAGTAATGCCGACTTCCAGCGTCTTGCAGAGATTGCGGATATGTGTGAAGAATATGCAAAACAGGGTGATATCTTCAACCGGATCATTTTTGACGCTCATTTTCACAATGAGCTTGCCGAGATTGCGGGCAATCCGATTTTGCTGCGTTTTCAAAAAGAGCTCTACCAGAGAATCTGTTTTTACCAGTCCATCGAGTATGCGCGCCCCGGATTCAAAAAGGAAAACATCTCGCACCATGACCCGATCATCCGCGCCTTGATGAACCGCAACGAAGCGGAATATTCAAAGGCGATCCAGGAACACCTGATCGAATTCTATGATTTGAGAAACAGTAAATACAAGGTTTTCCTAAACGAGGATAACTGACATAACCGAAAAACAAAAACCCGGGAATCATTTCCCGGGTTTTTATGTGGTATCATTTCTTATTCTTCTGCAAACATCGGCGTAGACAGATACCGCTCGCCCGTATCGGGTAACAATACAACGATCGTCTTTCCCGCATTTTCAGGACGCTTTGCAAGCTGTGCCGCCGCATAGGCCGCCGCACCCGAAGAAATCCCGACCAGCACGCCTTCCGTCCGCGCAAGCTCCCTGCCCGTGCGGAACGCGTCTTCACCCTTCACGGTGATCACTTCGTCATATATCTTGGTATCCAGTACGTCGGGTACGAATCCCGCACCGATCCCTTGCAAAGGATGTGGCCCCGGCGTGCCCTTGGAGAGCACGGGCGACGCATCTGGTTCGACAGCGACAACCCTGATATCCGAATTTTTAGACTTTAAATATTCTCCCGTGCCGGTGATCGTGCCTCCAGTGCCCACTCCCGCAACAAAGATGTCTACCTTACCGTCCGTATCCTCCCATATCTCCGGGCCGGTGGTCGCCTTGTGCACCGCTGGATTTGCCGGATTCACGAACTGCCCCGGAATAAATGAATTTGGTATTTCTTTTCCAAGCTCGTCCGCCTTTTCGATTGCGCCCTTCATGCCCTTTGCGCCTTCCGTCAGCACAAGCTCCGCGCCATATGCCTTTAAGAGGTTCCTGCGTTCCATGCTCATCGTTTCGGGCATCGTCAGCACCGTACGGTATCCACGTGCAGACGCAACGCTTGCAAGGCCGATCCCCGTATTCCCGCTCGTCGGCTCGATGATCGTTGCGCCGGGCTTTAATACCCCCGCTTTTTCCGCTTCATCGATCATTGCTTTAGCGATACGGTCTTTCACACTTCCCGCGGGGTTGAAATATTCCAGCTTCGCGAGCACCGTGGCCTTTAGTCCGTGTTCCCTTTCATAATTCGTAAGCTCCAACAGCGGTGTTTTGCCGATCAGGTCTGTCAGGCTTTTATAAATTCTAGACAAAATTCTTCCTCCTTTTATGCAAGCGCTTGCTCAAGATCATACAGGATATCGTCGATGTGCTCTGTCCCGATCGACAAACGCACTGTGTTCGATTTGATCCCCTGCTCCAAAAGTTCTTCCTCCGTAAGCTGCGAATGCGTCGTGCTCGCCGGATGGATCACCAGCGATTTCACATCGGCAACATTTGCCAGCAGTGAAAATATTTTCAGCTTATCGATGAACGTACGCGCTTCCTTCGCGCCGCCCTTCACCTCTATCGTAAAGATCGATCCCCCGCCATTGGGGAAATATTTTGCGTATAGTTCGCTATATCCGCTTTCTTTGAGCGACGGATGGTTCACCCGCTCAATGCCTGGATGCTTCTGCAAATATTCGATCACCCTTTTCGTGTTGTAGGCGTGGCGCTCTACACGCAGCGAAAGCGTTTCTAAGCCCTGCAGAAAAATAAAGGCATGAATGGGCGAGAGCGTCGCACCCATGTCGCGCAGCAATATCGCCCGTATCTTGGTCACAAAAGCCGCCGGGCCGACCGCATCTACAAAGCTCAGGCCATGATAGCTTGGGTTCGGATCGACAAGGCTTGCAAATTTTCCGCTTGCCTTCCAGTCAAATTTTCCGCCATCCACGATCACGCCACCGATCGTTGTTCCGTGCCCGCCGATGAATTTCGTCGCGGAATGTACCACGATGTCCGCCCCGTGCTCTAAAGGCCGGAACAGATACGGTGTCGCAAACGTATTATCCACCACCAATGGAATTTGATGTTTGTGCGCGATCTCCGCGACCTTTTCCACATCGATCAGGCTTGCGTTCGGGTTGCCCATCGTTTCGATAAAGATCGCCTTTGTATTGTTTTGTATCGCACGTTCAAAGCTGCCTTCCTCGTCCGGATCGACAAATGTCGTGGTAATGCCATATGTCGGAAGCGTATGCGCCAGCAGGTTGTATGTCCCGCCGTACACTGTCTTTGCAGATACAATATGATCACCGGCCGCAGCAAGGTTTTGTATCGTATAGGTTACTGCCGCCGCGCCTGAAGCAACCGCCAGTGCAGCCACGCCGCCCTCAAGCGCCGCGATCCGTTTCTCAAAAATATCCTGCGTGGGGTTTGTCAGCCTTCCGTAGATGTTCCCCGCGTTCGAAAGATTGAAGCGCGCTTGTGCGTGATCGCTGTCGTGGAACACATACGACGTCGTCTGGTAAATGGGTACGGCGCGTGAATCCGTCACCGCGTCGGCTTCTTCCTGTCCTACGTGCAGTTGCAAGGTCTCAAATTTTACTTCCCTGTCTTTAAAAATGCTCATTGGTTTTCTCCTTTTGGTAGCGTGTGTATCGTCTAGTTCTTCCTATCCCCGCCGATACATCGCCGCATTCGTTCCTTTGCACATTTACATTTTCGTACCCTCTGACCAAACATACGCATCCTCCGTTCCGTAAAACATATCAAACATATATGTTTTATTATTTTTATGTTTTAATACTATCAGAGCCATTTATATTTGTCAATCACTATTTTTATGAAAAAACAAAAAGCTGCTTCCCAGCCTAGGAAAGCAGCTTTTCTACTCTTTATTTTCTTATTTATTCATCAGCCTGTCCATCTGTTCATAGACCCAGTCCTGATCTGTACATTCGTAGGGAAGCTGCATCCAGAACTGCTCTATCATTGAATAAAATGAATTGACCGAAGCAAACTCATTCGTTAAAACCCGCACCGAATAATCGTTCGACGGATGGAAGTACGCGATGGTATTTTCTTTGACCCACAGGTTCAGATTTGGGATAAACGGCTCCGAACCCATCGGCCGCAATCCGATTTTTACTTTGGAGTTGTTTTGTACCGTTTCCAAGAAGTATTCGATTTCCCTCAGGATGAATTTACTGGGCATTCTAATTGGCCGGCCAAGCAGATAGGTGAATGTCGGAGACTCTACGATGACTTCTTCACGAAGGTCGTGGATATAGTCTGCGCTAAAAATGACGTGCGTCTTATTGTCCCCTTCTAAAAACTTCTTAGTATTGACCACACAGTTCCGGTAAAATTGTGTTATTTTTTTCTCTTCACCGGCAGAAAGATCGATCGACAAAAGCACGTCATCCAACGTCTCCTTGCTGAACGTAATAAAAGGGGTGGATTCGGTGATTACGTATTGATCCATATTGGTCGCAAGATACCTTCTCATGGGGTTAGCATTAAAATCCGAACACATATCCCGATTTTCCAAGTGATGTGTCAGCTTATTAAATTTCTCCAGGTGTTTTTCCATAAACGCATCGATCTGATGCACTGTCATCGGGTCGTCGTATACAGCCGTGTACATATTGGCCGGGTTTCCATCAAAATTGGAGCCTACCAGCGCCAGTTTCCCCTTGATATTATAAATATAATCATAAAACGGGTTTTCCACATCATAGGTATAATAGGTATGTGCGTTTGGGGACAGGAATGCGGGCAGCCAATACTGGAACATGTTGTAAATCTGCTCCGCAGGCCGGTTCATATAAAACAACATCATCAACTGATGATTTTTCTTTTCCGCTTCGATAAATTTCTTTTGCGATGTTGAAAGGTCGCTGGTCAGAGAACGAAAGATGCGCGAAGCCGCGTCGAAGCCATAGACTGATTCCCCACCGGGCAAGCTCAGGAGAACATCAAGAAAATCCAGAATTGCAGCGCGTTTACCCGACGGCCCTTTATAAATCTTATAGGTCGTTGTGTACAGGCTGTTGTCTGTTACTTTTTCTTTATATTTCTGTTCAAATTCTTCGGAGAGCAGCCACGATGCCACAAACGCATACAGTTCTTCCCTGTTTGTGATCTTTGTATCGTTCACCGATTCAAAAAAGCGTTCCAGCTTCCTTAGGCCTTGTTCTTCATTAAAATCCAGAATGGCGTTTACTATGTCTTGAAAATAGACTGATTTTGCATGTAATTTTGTACGTCCATTTTTCCACCGGCTGATCACTGTCCGGTCTACATGTATCGCACTTGCCAGCTTCGTTCCCTGAATGTATAGCATTTCCATCAGGTATCCAAGTGGCGTTTGCGCATGTTCCGCCATAATCTTTCCCCCTTTTATAGCGCCTCAACCTTTTTTATAAACACATCGCAACAGATTTGAACAATTATTTTTATGGATACTACCTTATTGCAAATCCGCCAAATAATCAACGATATCCCCGATCGTTGAGAATCGTTTCGCCTGCTCCTCGTCGATCTCGATTTTAAAATCTTCTTCAAACGCA
>NZ_JAYFPU010000105.1:0-17356 GCF_034927525.1 Christensenella sp. | reverse complement strand
GTTTTAGTTTATCGTTAAATCAATTTTAAACCCAAACAAAAACAAAGTCAATACAAAACCTCTATTTTGTTTTAAAAAATAATCAGGTGGATTCCCGCAGCACAAGCTCGGGCTTCAAAACGATGTCGACATGAAGGTCTTTATCCTTGGTGATCATCTCGATCAGCATCTGCGCGCCAAGCTCGCCGATCCTGTATTTTGGCTGACGTACCGTCGTTAGCGGTACACGCAAATATTTTGCGAATTCAATATCATCATAAGACGCCAAACGGATATCCTCTGGGATTCTGTACCCCTTTTCGATGATGCTGCTCATCGCGCCCACGGCGATCATATCACAGCCGCAGAACACCGTCTCCACAGGCTCCCCCGCGTCTAAGATATGCGACATCTGGTGATACCCTTCGTCAAAGCTGGGGTTCACATTGTAGACGATGCTTTCGTCATACGGGATGCCGTTTGCCTCAAGAGCCTCGCGATATCCGCGTTCGCGTTCTGCCGCTGTCGTAATGCTCTTTGCGATGTTGATGAAATGTATCTTTTTGCTGTTGGTCTTGATCAGATGGTTGATCATCTGATAAGTCCCGTAAACATTATCATTGATTACATAATTACCGGATTCATATTCGCACTTTCGCAGCAAAAACAGGTAGGGAATACCAAACGAATCCAGAAAATCCTTATGTTTTTCACTGGTGAGCGTGGAGGTCGCCAGCATAAAACCGTCGATCCTGTGGGAAACAAGTGTCCTGATCGCTTCCTTTTCCTTCTCCACGTTCGCGTGCGCATCAGCCAGAATAATGCTGTAGCCTTTTTCCGACGCTACCTTTTCGATCCCTTCGATCACCGGCGCGAACAGCGACAATGTAGAATCAGAGATGATCAGCCCCAGCGTTTTGGTCTCGTTGGTACGCAGGCTTTTGGCAATGGAATTCGGCCTGTAGTTGAGTTCCTCCGCAAGCTTTTTAACCTTATTGCGTGTTTCCTCGCTGATGCTGCGGTCACCGCGCAAAGCCTTCGACACTGCAGTCGCGGAAATGCCCAGCTTCGCTCCTATTGTTTTGAGTGTGACCGGTTTTTTCCCTGCCAATTCGCGTTTCCCTCGTCTCGCTTTTTTAACGTTTCTTACCTTGCATAATAACATCGAATTTTAGCCAAGTCAACAAAACCTTCATTTTTTACTTAAACGTAAAACCTATTGTATACAGTGAGTTTCCACCCCTTTTTATACCCATTTTCAACTACCGAATACTTTATCTGTTAATTTGCCTGTATTTCCTCAGGCCGGATGTTTTCCGTCTGTCCGTATATGAAGATGATCTCCACAAATCCGCCCTCTCCATACTCGAATACGTGCCACTCCAGCTCGTCAAAATGCAATGTCATTCCCTTTTCAAGCGTCATCTTATGCAGCAGGTTGTCCGGCTCGCCGCCATAGCGTACCCAGCCATTTTGCGCATCGACGATATATACGGTCTCCTCCGCATGGTTATGCGGCTCCATCGGCCCCGCCTCCGCGCAGTATTTTCCAAATCCGATCGACATTTTCTTGCTCGCAATGGGTGAATCCTTACCTACCACCTTGGTAATGATCCTGCCCGGCAGTACATCGCCTTTCAATTCGCTCTTTTTCCTTGCCTCCATAATATGCTCCTTTCTCTATGCGGTTCTCTTGCTCCTCATTACACGTTCGACCGCCACTGCGAAAATCAGAATCGCACCGACCGCAACCCCTTGCCAATAAGAAGATACGCCCATCAGGTTAAGTCCGTTCCTCAAAATACCCATCAACAGGATACCGATCAGCGTACCAATCAATGTGCCGCGACCGCCTGTTAAGGCCGTGCCGCCGATTACGACCGCCGCAACGCTGTCCAGGTTTAGATTAGAACCCGCATCCGGGTCAATCGCCATCAAGTGCGACGACTGTACAAACGCGGCCACCAGCGCGCACACTGCCGAAATAACATATGGTATCATTTTGAACATACCAACGCGTACACCGGTATATTCCGCTGCCGTTTCGTTACTGCCGATTGCGTAGATCATTCTGCCCGGCTTGGTAAAGCGCAGGAACAAAAAGCCCAGTACAAATACAACGATCAGGATCAATACATAGCTCGGAATGCCTGCCAGCGTAAATTCGTCAATTTGTTCCATGATTTTAGGCAGATTAGAGACCGGCTTCGCATCCGATATAATATATGCCAGCCCATGGAATATGGACATCGTTCCCAGCGTTACAATGAACGGCTCGAGCTTTACGTGCGCAATTAGCACACCATTGATGATACCGCACACAAGCGCTACGCCAATCCCGACCAGTATGCCTTCCAAAAGACCAACGTTGAGAATAGTATAACACATCGACCATCCTGCCAGTTCAAATACCGAGCCTACCGACAGGTCGATCCCGCCTGTAATGATAATCATCGTCTGCCCTACGGCAACAATACCAAGTGCGCTGATCTGGTACAAGATATTAATCAGATTTCGCGAGGATAAAAACACAGGGGACATGATACTAAAGGCCACGAACAGGCAAATAAGGGCGATGCCCACACCAAATTCCGATGTATGATTCCTTCTCAGTGCCTTCAGAGGGTTCATAGGCTTTACATTGTTTTCCATTTTACTCCACACCTTCCGTTTTATCTGTATCTGTAATAGCATATTGCAGGATTCCCTGCTCTGTTGCGTCATCACTGTTCATTTCGCACACGATTTTTCCATCATTGACGACAATAATCCGATCGCAGGTCGATATCACTTCCTGCATCTCCGAAGAAACCACAATGATCGATTTTCCTGCCGCCGCCAGCTCACGGATCAGGCTATAGATTTCAATTTTTGTTCCCACGTCGATTCCCTTTGTGGGTTCATCGAAAATGAACACCTCCGCGTCCATCGCCAGCCACTTACTCAACAGAACCTTTTGCTGGTTTCCACCGGAAAGCGAGTTTGCGATCGCTTTTGGCGTATCCATCTTGATCTTCAGCTTTTGTGTCAGCGAAGAAACAAGCGCTGTGTACTGCTTTTCATATGATATGAAGCGTTTGCTTTTATTGATACTGGTGACCGTCATATTTGTTTCGATGGGCAACTCCACAAAGATACCCTTTTGCTTACGATCCTCAGGAATCAACACAATACCCTCGTCGATCACCTTTTTGGTGTTGTATCCAAGGATATCCTTGCCGTTTATATATACAGCTCCGCTCGTTGCTTTGCGTCTCCCAAAAATCGTTTCCATAATTTCCGTACGCCCAGCGCCCACAAGTCCCGCGAATCCAAGAATTTCCTTCTTTCGCAGTACGAACGAAACATCCCTGATCTTGCTTCCATCCGATAGGTTTTCCACCCGCAAGACTTCCTCTCCCAGTTCACGCGGTTGCTTTTGTCCATAAAAATCGTTGACGTCACGCCCCACCATAAGCTTAATCAGCTTGAATTTATCCAGCTCCTCGATGGGCACGCGCGAGGCTACGAGTTTGCCGTCGCACAGCACCGTCACTACGTCACTGATCGCAAATATCTCGTCAAAGCGGTGCGTTACGATAATGATAGAAACGCCCTCGCTTTTCAGCCTGCGGATCAGCTTAAAAAGCCTGTCCACCTCGCTTAAGGAAAGTGCTGTCGTCGGTTCGTCAAAAATAAGGATATTATTATGCTGCGCCACCGCCTTCATAATTTCCACGATCTGCTGTTGCCCTACAGTGAGCTCGGATACAATCGTATGAACAGGCGGAAAATTATCGAGATCAAAATCTTCAAACAACTCTTTTGTTTTTTCGATTAATTTTTTTCTGTTATAAAATGCGTTTTTCTGGTAGCTTGCATCTTCAAGCATATAAATGTTTTCCGCGATCGACATATGCTGCATCAGGTTCAATTCCTGCGCAACCATAGCGATCTTCAGCTTTTTCGCCTTTACTGGCGTAATATTCTTTTCTTCCTGCCCATTGACAAGGATCGTTCCTTCATCAACCGAATTGATGCCCACAAACATTTTTCCCAGCGTCGATTTGCCCGCGCCGTTTTCGCCGACGATGCAGTGCACTTCTCCACTCTTTAGCTTGAAATCCACCGAATCCAGGGCTTTGATACCGCCGAAATGTTTGCTGACGCCAATCGCCTCAAGATAGTATTCCATGAAAACTCTCTCCTATGTATTCCCTGTCGCCAGTGGCGGGGGAACGAAGGCTTTTGCCTCCGCATCCCCACATCCCACCTTTGTTTTTGCGTTAGCCCTGCGGCCCGAATGTAGAATCCAAAACTCCATCCACTGTTTCCGCTGCGTTTTCAACTGTAACGAGCGGGCACGGTGTGGAAACTTTTTCTCCCGCCTTGCCATCCTTTAAGAAATCAAACATCTGCTGCGAAATCATCTGTCCATGCGTAAAGAGAGGCTGAATCGCCATAACGCTGATCTTACCGTCCTTTGTTGCAGAAAGACTCTCCGGCGAACCGTCAAATCCGCCTAAAACGATCACATCTTCGCGTCCTGCATCCTGAACCGCCTTCATCGCGCCCAGAACAGCTTCATCATAGTTGCAGTACAGAATCGAAATATCGTCGTTTGCCGTGAGCAAGTCCTGTGTGAATTTGTAAGATTCATCTCTCGTATAATCGACTGCTTCTTTGATGTAACCAATCTCGATGTCCGCTTCTTTCATCGCTTTTTCAAATCCTGCGTGACGCGCCTGGCCATTGGAACGCGCGAGGCTGATCGTGATCGTAGCCGCTTTGCCTGTCAGGCCTTTTTCCGCATACTTTTCAGCAAGATATTTTCCTGCCTCATAGCAGCCGTCCGTGTTCTGTGCGTCTACCATGCCTTCATACTGCACAGCCTCGTCATCGGGAGCAATGTGCAGTACCCATGCCGGGATCCCCGCCTTGTTGAACTCCTTGATCGCAGAACTTGCGCTCGCACTGTCCGTCCCGCAGATCACGACCGCATCATAGCCCATCGTGCTGACGTCCTGCGCGTTTTGCAGTTGTGTTCCCGCATTGCCGCCCGAGTTGAAAGATTTGGGGTCCATGCCCAATTCTTTCGCCTTTGCCTCAAATCCGTCGGCTGTCGCTTTCCATGCCGGGTTTTCAAGGTCCGCCACCAGATACGCCACTTTATAAGCGCCGTCCGTGCCTGCGTCCTTGCCCGTGTCCGCAGCAGGACTTTGCTCAGCTGCCTCCGTCGGTGCTGCCGCCGATGCGCTTTCCGATGCTGCGGGCTGGGGAGCCTGTCCGCAAGCAACCATAGAGAGCACCAACGCGACCACCAGTACTACCATAAGTATTTTCTTCATTTCACTTCCTCCTTGAATATTGTTAGGTTTGCCGTTTTTATACAAAAGCGGTCAAAAACCTTTGTTTTATTGAAATTTAGCGTGCAGAAAGAAACCTGTGCGTTTTTCCGCCCAACCTCATGTTGCTATTGATCGGATTCTAAGATTTTAAGAGCGCCTTAAAATTGCAGTCCAAGCCTAAATACCTCGTTCGCGGCTCTGCCCATACACCATTGCCATTCTTCTTCAGTCAGATCAATCGTGTTGTATTTTGCCAGCTCCGAAGGAATGTTAGATGCTTCGTCTCCCGCGAACATCACACGTTTTGCGCCGTAATGCTTCACCATATGCTCGATATGGTGCGCCGCCGTCCATGAGGTATCCATATAAATATTGCTGCATTCGTCTGCCGCAAGGAATACCTCCCCCGCGCCAAGGATCATACCGCTGTGTGCAAAGATACATTTTACGTTTGGAAATTGCTTTGCACGCCCGATGCAGTGCGCGGGCAGCGAAAACGGGATTCCCGTTCCCGTGTGTACCATGATCGGTATTTTGAACTCGTCGCATACCTTCCACATCATTTCCCCCACCTTTGCCATGGGGTTTACTGCCTGCGCGTTGGGGCTCAACTTCATTCCCACAAAACCGAGTTCTTCCACGCAGCGTTTTGCCTCGTCATAAAACTGCTGTTCCTTCAAATAAGGCGTCATGCTGATCATGCCGAAAATCCGCTTGTCATACTGCTTTGAAAAACGGTATATCCTGTCATGCGACTCGCGGATATCCGCTATGTCAATCAGCCCAAACATAGGCTGTACGATCGACACATCTACGCCGTTTTTATCCATCGCAGATAGTATCTCATCTTCCGTCCTTACTTCGTCAAAAACCCTATCTACTCCAAGATGTGCATGGATATCGATAATCATAGGCCTTCTCCTTTTCAACTGTCGAGTCTTTGTAGCAGCTTCTTCAGTGTATCTTCCTGCCCCACGTTACCGGGGAAAATAACATAATTCATTCCTTTGAACTGGTTTTCTGTATCAATCCGCCATACCGGAACCCCCGCCTCAGCCTGTCCCAAAACCATAGCGCGCCTAACGCCCAGCCCCTTTACACCGATATCGCTTGAGGTGATCCCTCCCTTGGCGATCAGGTATCCCGGCTGCTTCGGCAAATTTCTGACGATCTCGATCAAAAAATTCGAAATCGTTTTGGCATTGCTAATCTTTTCTTCTTGGCTCAGTTCCCCGCCAAAATATGTTCTTGACGTATAGATGCAGCTTGTCCGTCCCGCCTTCATCGATGCGCCGATCCCGTCCATGATCTGCTTTAGCTGTTCCTTTAGGTCATTTTTCAGAATGTCCTCCACCCTGATCTCATAACAGTCTATTCCGTCAAGCGTCTTTAATGCCGCCAACTGCTCTGTCGTCTTTTTCACAAAAGAACCAACAATGACGATGCCTGCCTCGCCGCGCGGATTCAACTCCTGTTTTGTAAGGCACGGGCGCTGCTCCATGCCGCCCAACACGCGTACCATCGAAGCACCCGAACGGAATACATACCGTTTGCCCCTTCCAATGCACTTCATAAGCGCGATGCAAAAGGTCTCCAAGTCCCGATAGGCCGCCGCATCCACGACGATACCCGTCCCCTTGGGCGCGTCCATCATGCTTTGCGCAATACTGTCTGTATCACCTTTGCGCAGCGTTTCGATGTCGATATTCAAAAAACGTTTGGGGTCATAGTCCGCCTTTCTTTTTTCGCATACCCATTTCGTAATGTCCGAGTTCTCAAACGCAAACACCGGATCATGCGCAAATTCCGTCTGCGCCACAGGCACAAGCGCGTCCTGCCATAAATAGTGGGTTCCATGAAGCGTATAGCGCCCGCCTTCGATAAAGGCCGGAACGTGTATCTCCGCATCGATCCCCGCGTCGCCATAAAGCTCCCGCACGATCGTATCCATTTCAACAGGATAATGCGCACGCATGGTGGAGTCCCCGCGTAAAACGATCAGCAAACTGCTACTGTCGATATTTTTCTCGTGCGCTGCTCTTTTTAGGTTGTCTGCGATCTCTGTGTGCAGCAATTTTGTTTCATCGTAGGAAAGCGCCCGTGAGTTGGTCAGGATAAAGACCACCTTGCTTTCTTCCGACAAAATGTTCCTGCATTCCTCCTTTGTCCATGAGGTATAGACAGGAACATCGTATACGGTTTGTACGCCTGTCGGATCGTCGTCCAGCACGATCACTTTGCCCGCAAACGATTGTACCGCCTTTTTCCAATCAACCTCTACTTCGCTTTCGTCTCTTACATCCGTAATATTCAGTTTTTTAAGCAAAGCCGCTTCATCCATTTTTACTTCCTCACCCAAAATACATGCCGCCGTTTACATCGAGCACCGCCCCCGTAACAAACGCAGCGTCGTCCGAACACAGAAACACGATCGCCGCCGCAACTTCATGTATCTTTCCAAAGCGTCCAAGCGGAATATTTTTGACCAAAGCGTCAATTTCGCTATTCGATAACCCGTCCAAAATCCCCGTATCCGTCGATCCGGGAGCAACCGCGTTGACATTGATGCCGTACTTTGCAAGCCGCGACGCAAACCCACGCGTTAGCCCAACGATGCCCGCCTTTGTCGCGGCATAACCCATTCCGTTCGCAATGCCGCCATTTCTGCCGGCAAGGGACGAAAGATTAACGATCTTACCATACCGCTGTTCCTCCATGTACGGCAAAACCTTCTGTGTCGCAAAAAACACGCTTTTTAAGTTGATCGCAAGGATGTTGTCCCATTCTTCTTCCGTGATATCTTCGATCGGGGTCGCATGGAATATCCCTGCGTTGTTGATCAGAATATCGACTGATCCGAACGTATCCGCGGCGGTTTTGACCATCTTTTCGATGTCGCTTACCTGCTTCACGTTGACCTGTACCGCTTTTGCTTTCAAGCCTTTTTTCACAAGCTCATCTTCAACGGTTTTCGCCATCTCGAAATTCATATCGGCAATCACCGCATTGCCGCCATGTTCCGCAATCAGCTCAACGCAGCCTCTGCCGATCCCTTTTGCCCCGCCTGTTACAATAGCGGTTCTCCCTGTAAAATCCATGAAAAACATCTCCTTTTCGTCCCAACAAGCCCTTTTATATGATTGTACTTTTCAGCAAATTTGTGTTAGTTTATCGTTCGACTTGATTCTCATGCGATACTGCGGATCCGCCACTTTTATCGATTCGTCAAAAATCCGTAAAATTCATTTGCAGTAAAACGTTTGCTGCGTTGTTATCGTTTTGTTTGATTTAAAAATATAGAATAAAAAATAATGTCTTTGGGTTATGTTTGCTTTGTAAATTTAGTTTAACGTTAAATCTATTCTTTGTCAATAACAAAATCATAATTTTTTACGGCTTTTTATTTTTTTCTTTTTCTATTTCATTAAATTTCCTTTTATACAGCTATATTTCACATCAAAGCTGCAATCAATTATAATCGATCATTCCCCCCAACGTTGACTGCAAACAGGATATTTTAGTTTAACGTTAATCCATTTTTTGTCATTTTTCCATGTTTACCGCCAGGCTGATCCGTGTATTAGGTATAAAACCAGTAACCCATAAAGGAGGGATCTGCTATGACGAAACAAGGACACCGCTCTGCGGTTCATAATAATGAGATCCGCAAAGAGCACGACGCATACGAAGCTGAAAACAGCAGGGAACGCGCGCACATCAAAGAAGATGTACAAAGACATCGTGAACGCGAGCAACAATCTGAAGAAGCGAAGAAATATGAATCCGAAGAAAAAGCATAGCATCAAAAAAACCGGCTTCTGTGGGAGCCGGTTTTTATTATTCTATAGTAACTCTCTTGGCGCAACACCAAGCGCCTCTGCAATCGCAATCAACATATAGACACTCAACATCGCCTTGTTGGTAGAAGCCTCAATCTGGCTAAGGTAACCGCGACTCATTCCAACCTCATCAGCAAGCTCTTGTTGCGTCCATTGTTTTGCTTTCCTATATTTTCTTATGTCATTTCCAATTTGTTTAAAATAGGATTTGTATCTATCTTCCATACGATGTCCTTAACATCATTTTATTTCGACATCTACTTTCCCGTTCTTTTCTTCATACTTCTTTACATACGCCGAAAGGATATGCACAATCTCTTTATTTGCAGACCTTTGGTTTTCCCATGCTATGACTTTGAGTTTCCCTAACAGTTTTTCGGACATCCTCAACGAAAATGATAAAGAATAAGTACCAGTCCTCTTTTCCATCTTATTAATCCCTGACCCCTTAATAATTGTCGATCCTTTTTAAAAATATTATAATCGCAAAAACGGGTCAATATTATTTGCAGTCAAGGTGTCGGTACCCGTATAACAAATAATAGCAGAGTAGATCAATTGGCATCCTTATATCTTTTTGGTAAAATGCAAAAGGGATGCCCCGCGGGGTCAAGCATCACACGCCATTCATCTTCTAATTGAACGGGCGAAAGCTCTGCGCCGCAAGCGATCGCATGTCTTATGCCTTCTTCCAGATCGTCAACGTGGAAATCCAAATGCACCATCTGCTGTTGATGTCCCTCAGTAGCAGGCCATACAGGTTTTGTATAGTTTTCGACTTGCTGGAAAATCAGCTCGGGCGCTCCGTCCCGTTTGCCGTTGTTCACCAAAATCCACTCATCATCTGGGGTATAGTCATACCGTTTCCAGCCAAGTAATTTTGCATAAAATTCCGACAATTCCTCTGCATTGCCCGAATCCAAAACGACGCACATTGTTTCCAGTTTTAATCCCATTGCTTCAAAACTCCTGTCTGCATTATTTTCACATTTTCAATGCCTGTTTCCCATACAATATATCATCAAAAAACAAAGGGGACAAGCTTTTGCAATGCCTGTTCCCTTTGCATTCTTTACATTTATTGTTTTTCCGCAAACTTCTTGATCTCTTGAATCACCGCCGCCATGCCGCGAAAGCGGTCGGTGGACATCTGTTCCTTTAGCGGCGTCGCGTCCACAAAGTGCATTTCGTAATTCAGTATCTCCTCCGGCGTACGGCCATCAAGCAGCGATACCACCACCGCAAGAATGCCCCTGATGATCAGCGCGTCGCTATGTGCGCGTATCCTCACCCTGCCGTCCTCATGCTCCATCACAAGCCATACGCCCGACTGGCAGCCCGCCACGCGCCTCTCACCCGTGCGCAATGCTTCGGGCAGCTCCGCCACGCCGCATATCATCTCGATCAGGTACTCGTACTGCAAAAACCAGTCGTCAAGCTCATTGAAATCATCAATGAATTGTTGTTCCTTTTCCCTGATCGTCATAGCCTGCCTCCCCATTTACGCAGCATCGCCGCCGATTTTTCAATACCCGCGCACAAAGCGTCTATCTCTGCTTCCGTGTTATAAAACGCGGGGGATACACGCGTCACGTCCGTAAGCCCAAAGCTTTGCAGCGCGACCTGTGCGCAGTGGCTGCCCGAGCGTACGGCGATACCTAGCTTATCAAGCATGCTCGCCATGTCGTACGAATGGATTCCTTCCATCCAAAAGGAAAGTACGCCCTCTCTTTTTTTAGGTTGCCCTAAAATATGCACGCCCTCGGCCTGTCCAAGTTCATGCTCCGCATAGGCAAGCAGCTCGTTTTCCCGCCTGCCGATGGCTTTACGTCCAAGTTGTTCCAAATACTGTACCGCTGCGCCAAGCGCGACCGCACCCGCAAAATCGGGCGTACCCGCCTCCAGCCGTGCCGGCAGCGGCGCAAATGTCGTTTTATTTTCTGTTACCACGTCCACCATACCGCCGCCGAAGCGCGAAGGCGCAAGCCGCTCAAGCTGTTCCCGCTTGCCATACAACACGCCGACCCCTGTCGTCGCCAGCATCTTGTGTCCTGAAAAGCAATAGAAATCGCAATCCAGTGCGCCTACGTCGGTGTTTGCGTGCCGTACGCCCTGTGCGCCATCTACAAGCACGGGAATGCCTTTTTCGTGCGCTAAGGAAATGATCTCCGCAAGCGGCGTAACCGTGCCTATCAGGTTGGATACCTGTGTGACCGCCAGCATCTTCGTCCGTTCATTCAACATAGTGCGGTACGCCTGTATATCGATCTCGCCATCCGGCGCAGGCATCCTGCGCAGCCGCGCGCCTTTGCGCATGCAAAGCTGCTGCCACGGCACAAAGTTGGAATGGTGCTCCAGTACAGATACAATGATCTCGTCCCCTTCGCTGATATACGGCTCCATGCCATCCGCAACAGTGTTGATTGCGTCCGTCGTGCCGTGCGTAAAGACGATTTCACTATCGCTGTGCGCACCGATAAACGCCGCCACCGCGCCACGCGCTTCTTCCATCTTTTGCGTCGAGCGTTCACTCAGGTAATGGATGCCCCGGTGCACATTAGCATGCTCGTGCTCATAATGTCCACACACCGCGTCAAGCACCTGCCGCGGCACTTGTGTCGTGGCAGCATTATCGAGGTATACAAGCGGCCGCCCGTACACCTCCTGCTCCAATATGGGGAAATCCTTCCTACATCCCTCAATACCGCCCATTTTCTTTACCCCTTCGCGCCCAGCGCAGGCAAAACCAGCTCTGTCAAGTCCTCCAGCGTCTTCACCTGCGCAATGTCGTCCGGCGCAAGCCTGATACCAAGCTCCCGCTGCACCGCCATAAAGAACAGCACCTTCTTGATGGTTGCGGACGTGGCTCCTTCACAGCTGGTCGCAAGGTCTACTTCCTTCAAAAGCTCCTTGCTGATCTTTAAACTCTTTGCAATACTCGCCTTCGAAAGCTCGTCTATATCGTCCGACGCGCACTCATCTTGCTCCAGCATAAATTTGCGCTCCAAATACTGCCGCAAGTGTTTATTTAAAAACTTCCTGTCCGGCTTTTCGTTTGCAAGGATGGCTGCCGCCACGCGCGCAGCGGCCTCTTTTGACTGCAAAAGCCTTTCTTTGATGCTTATGTCCATTTTCCTACGCCGTGATAACTTCCAGGCCAAGGATCTCGCCCAGCCGCTCAAGCTCCTTCGTGTAATCTCCGTATATAAGGGGCATATGGTTGCCCACAAACTTCTGCGCGTCATAAAACGTTTTCTGGTCTTCCGGCTTAAAGTATACCGCCGTGTTACAGTTATCATAATCATAACCGCCGCCGCCAACGATCGTGCCCTTAGCCACAAACAGCTTTTTCACGTCTGGTGAAAAACGCACCATCGTGATCACCTGGTCAACGTCCTTGTTGAAATCGTAGCGCAGCACCGCGCCAAACCCCTGTTCATATGCAAAGTGGCGGATAGCATACTCTGCCTGCTCCCCGTCAAGGCCGTGCAGCTTACGGTTGGGTACAGAGTGCTCGATCACGTAAAGATCGTTAAGGTCGCCGCGCTTTTCGATAAAGTCGAGGTCTTCCTCGTGTACAAAGAACGAACTTTCGATCGCGTCGCGGTTCAGCTTGCCATCCTCCATCGGGAGCGGCACGCAGTTGCCCATATAAGGCGCCTTATACGAAACGCCCGTTAAAAGCATCATGGAAAGCAGCGCATTGATGTCGTATTCGCACGCCGACGGGATACCCTGCTCGTTCAAGAGCGAGTGCGTCATACAGAACGTGAACTGCTGTTCGTTGATGCGCCGGGTAGAGCATACGTCCGGGCACGGCACGGTAAACGCGTTACAGTCCGCCATATCAAGGTTCTTTTTGACCGTCACATAAGCGATCAGCGACTTCTCCAAAAATTTCCTGTCCACGTGCACTTCCTTTGCGTCGCGCATCATCTCGTCCGCGAGGCGCCTTACCTCTGCCATATCTTCTTCCGTCAAATCCGGTGTTTCACGTCCCGGCGTGGTGGGGTTGCCGCCCTCTACCGCCGGCGACATCTGGTCTAACAGCTCGTGGATGTTCTTATAACGGAACTTCACGCCCAGCTTATCTGTCACGTCCTCTAAAGAGCGGAACGTGTCCACGCTCGAAAACGACATCGTCGAATTGAAGCGCGAGCTTAAGAGCACGCTCGTGTTGTTAAGAACCTTGCGCAGGCGCAGCGCCTTTAAGTCCGTCGCCAGCTCCGGCCATGTACGCGCGGCATAAAATTCCAGATCGCGGCTTGTAAGCGCAGCCGACAGAGCGAGCACCTCACAGCAGGCGGTGGGGACCACTGCAGCAGGCTTTTTGGTACGTTGTGCGATTTCCAGAACGATCTCGTTGCGGCCAATGTACGTACGGAACAAATACAGATCCGTCTGCTCATTGTCCTCCATGATCGTTTTGTACATTTCTTCTTCCTGATTCCAGTCGTCGTAACGCTCCACATAAACAGGCGGCAGAATGTTGACCTCCTGCGGCATATGTTTTTTTACATCTTCCTGAAACTGCTTATACATCTCGCGTTCCATAATCTCGTCATATCCGGGCTGTAGCGCGTCGCCCTTACCAAAGCGGCACGGCCCCTCATAAAAATATTTGTGTACCAGCGCAATAAACACCGGCTTTACGTTGAGTTTTACTGCATTTGCTTTTTTGATCATTTGGAAACCTCCCTTTTTTCTTTCTGTCTCCATCATATCAGTAAAAAGAAAGATGAAATATTGCATATCAGGGCAACTTTTATGGTATATTGGTTACAGGGAGCGATGTTGCAATGATACATATTCCGCTTACGCCAAACGAACAACTATGTAAATATTTTTACGAGCAGGGGCTCGATCTGGATCCGTTGCTTTCTGACGGCCTGTCTATCGATACGGTACGGGATTTTGACGTGCGCGCGTTCCGCGAGGATAAAACGACGTTGTACGCCGATTTTTCCAAGAGCGTCAACCGCTTCGAAGAGGATATCATGATCCCCGGCGGCGCAGACGTGAGTATACAACTGCACCCGCGTTATATGCCTGTCAAAAGCCATAGCCATGAATTTATCGAGTTTGTGTATGTCTATCAGGGCAGCTGCACCGAGTATATCGACGATACGCCCTACAAAATCGGCGAAGGGGATTTGTTTTTACACGCGCCGGGTACGTGGCACCGCATGGATATTTTCGAGGACGACTGTATCGTGTTTCATATCATCGCGCGGCGTTCCACGTTTGATACGGTGTTTTTGTCGCTGCTCAATCACAACGACTTGCTGTCCGCCTTCTTTGCGCACACCATCTACGGCAATCATCAGGGCGGCTATCTGCACTTCAAAACCGCGGGAGACGGTAAGCTGCGCGACTGGATATACCAAATGTATCTCGATAGCGCAGAACAGGACGATTATTCCGCACGGCTGCTAAACATCCAGTTCGAATGGCTGTGCGTGCGCCTGCTGCGCTTTCACTTAGGTGATTTTGGCTTCAGCGGGACAGAGGAAACATCCGGCGATATGATTGGCGTACTCAACTACATGACCGACCATTTCAAAAGCGCTACGCTTGGCTCAGTGGCGGAAAAGTTCCACTACAGCACCAGCGGGCTGCAGCGCATGGTCAAGAAAAACACCGGGCGCTCCTTTAACGAGCTTTTGTTGCACATGCGCCTCAAAAAGGCGTGTGCACTGCTCAAAAACCGTACCCTCACCATACAGGAGGTTGCCGACGGTTCCGGTTTCCATGATTTAAGCAACTTCCATCGCGCGTTCAAGAAGGAATTTGGCATCACGCCCGCGCGCTACCGCAAACAACTAAAATAGCAGAGACATAAAAGAGGAAGGGCGTTCCCTTCCTCTTTTTCAATGTTCAGCTTTGTCTTATGTTTACCCCTCGTAGCGCAGCGCCTCGATGGGGTTTTTCTTCGCCGCCTTGTTCGCCGGGTATATCCCGAACAGCACGCCGATCGCCACAGAGAAAACGACCGCGATGAGCACCACTCCGCCCGACATCTGAAACGTCAGGTAAGCGCTCGCCACCACAGAGGCGATCTCGATGATCACCCACGACAACGCCACGCCAATCAGACACCCAAGCAAGCTCAATACAAGTGACTCGACCAAAAACTGTGACAAAATACTGCCCCTGCTCGCGCCGATCGCTTTACGAATACCTATCTCACGCGTGCGCTCCGTCACCGACACCAGCATGATATTCATAATGCCGATGCCGCCCACAAGCAATGATATCGCGGCGATCCCGCCCAGAACAAGCGTCAGGATGCCCGTGATGTTGCCCATCGTGTCGGCAATGATCGACGAGTTCATGATAGAAAAAGCATCCTCGTCCTGCTTTAGGCGATTCATCATGATGCTGTTTACCGTGTCCTCCGCTTCATTGAGCCGATCCGGCTCTGATGCAGAAACATAAAAGCCCGTGATGCCCGCCCCACTGTCCGACATGCGCGTCGCCACGCTGAACGGGATGTACGCCTGCGAATTGCCCATCAGGCTTGCCATGATCGAGTCGCTCTTTTCCAACACGCCAACCACCTGAAAGTTTCTGCCGTTTAGCGAAACCGTTTCTCCTAATGCGTCCGCGCTTCCAAAGAGGTTGGTCGCAAGCTCGTTGCTCAGCACCGCCACATAAGAGCTGTTATCCACGTCCGTTGTCTTTAAAAACCTTCCCTGTCCAAGCGTCAGCCCCTGTATATCGTAATACGCGGCGTTCGTCCCATAGACGGTTGCCGTTTCATCATTATATCCGTGCTTTGCCGTCGCATTGATCTGCGCGGAGGGCGCGACCTCGCCGATCACGTCTTCATTCTGCAACGCAGTCAGCTCACTTAGCTTGATCGGGTTTTCCTTATCGTCCATAATCGACACAGAAAGCATATCGTTGCCCATGCTTTCCACCTGCTCCGTGATAGAAGATGTCGCGCTGCTGACGATAGAGACAAGCACCACAAGCGCGATCACGCCGATGATGATACCCAGCATCGTAAGAAAGGATCGCATCTTGCTGGCTGCAATGGCGCTGAATGCCATTTTGATCGATTGCAATAACATCAGGCCACCTCCTCAACACGTCCGTCCATAATATAAATACGCCTGTTTGCCTGCTTCGCGACCGCGTCGTCGTGCGTAATCAGCACGATCGTATTCCCGCTCTCATGCAGCTCATGAAACAGCCGCATAATGTCCTGCCCCGTTTTGGAATCGAGGTTACCCGTAGGCTCGTCCGCCAAGAAAAGCGACGGACGCGTGACCAGCGCCCGCGCGATCGCCACGCGCTGCTGCTGCCCGCCCGAAAGCTCTGTCGGCCTGTGCTTTCTTCTTTCCCACAGCTCCACGCGGCGCAGTGCTTCTTCTACGCGCTCCTTACGCTCCGAGGGACGTACCCCCTGATAAATAAGGGGCAGTTCCGCATTTTCCTCCGCCGTCAGCTTCGCAAGCAGGTTGAAATTCTGGAAAATAAAACCAATCTTGTGGTTACGTATACGCGCAAGCTCATTTTCGCTATATTGCTCGATCGACTGTCCGTCCAGAAAATACTCCCCACTGTCCGCCATATCAAGGCAGCCGATAATATTCATCAAAGTGGACTTTCCGCTTCCCGAAGGGCCGATGATGCTCACAAATTCACCCGCACCGATCCGCAGGTTGGCATGGTCTAAGGCACGCACTTCTTCGTCGCCAATGTTGTATATCTTAGAAACATCTTTCATTATGATCATGTCTGCGCGCTCCTTATTTTACTTCTACCGCCTGTGCTCTCGTGCCGCCCATCATGCCTGCCCCCGGCATACCGAACATCATGTCCGACTGTCCTGTCGTCTTCACATAATAGACCGTCTGCCCTTCTGTAAGGCCTTCCGTGATCTCTACCACGTCCCCGTCCGAAAGACCTGTTTTTACTTCTGTCTCGCCTGTCGGCAGGTTCGTTTCCGGGTCAAGCTGTGTATATACGAATACCGCCCCGCCCCGCTCCTGCAGCGCGTCCACCGGAATCGTCAAAATATCTTCCTTCTCATTGATCATGATCGTTGCCGTCGCGTTCATGCCCGCGCGCATCTTGTCGTCGCGCGCAATACGTATCTGCGCCTTATATTTCGATACCCCTGAGCTCGTTTCCGAAGCGTCCGCTACTTTTGTGATCGTACCTGCATATTCCTGATCCTCCATCGCATCAAACACAATGCTC
>NZ_JAYFPU010000371.1:0-4547 GCF_034927525.1 Christensenella sp. | reverse complement strand
ATTATACTGCCGACGCTTCAAGCGCAAGCGACGTTGCGCTGTCGATCTATCAATAAATATTTTGTAATGATGAAAGCTGCCGTTTGTATGGCGGCTTTTCTTTTAAGGAGAAACAATGCCTGAGATTATGACGCAAGGCGTAATGCCCGAGGTGATGTGCGATAAAACAGGATATGGGATCGCTGTGGACATCGGTACGACGACGATCGCCCTTTATTTATATGATATGGGCAAGAATGAATGCCTTGCAATAGAAAGCAGGATGAACGGACAGGCGCGCTACGGCGCCGACGTGATTTCGCGTATTCAGTATTGCATCGAGCACGCAAACGGAGTGCAGGCGCTGCAGCATACCGTTATTGATGAACTGAACGATATGATCGGCAGTGTATGTAGGGCATCGGAAATTGCTTCAGATAAAATATGCTATGGCGTGATCACTGGTAACACAACGATGCTGCATTTGCTTACGGGATTATCTCCTGAAACGATGGGTGTACTGCCGTTTAGGCCACTGTCGCTCTTTGGTGAGACAATGACAATGCCGGCGCTTGGTCTGCTTGCTGCGCCGGATGCAGCGTGCTACCTTCCGCCGTGTATGTCTGCCTTTGTGGGCGGGGATATTTCATGCGCGCTATTACCGGCGGGTTTTCTGCAGGGAAAAGATGTGTGCCTTCTAATGGACATTGGTACGAACGGAGAGCTTGTGGTAGGCAATCAGGACTTTGTTTACAGTACGTCTACAGCCGCAGGTCCTGCCTTTGAAGGGGCGCATATCAGATGGGGTATGGCAGGCGTTATTGGCGCTATAGACCGTGTGTATGAGAAGGACGGCTGCATCAGGGTAAATGTGATTGGCGATGTACGTGCGCAGGGGCTTTGCGGATCGGGACTACTGGACGCTATCGCATTGCTGCGGCGTAAGGGTGTGATCGACGAGACGGGGCGAATCACAGAGGAGCACAAGGAGTGGCAATGCACATATGAAGGACAGGCCGCTGTTAAAATAGCAGATGATGTTGTGCTTACGCAGCAGGACGTCAGGGAAGTGCAGATGGCGAAGGCGGCGATCGCGGCGGGGGTGCTTGCCTTGTTGAAAAGCGCAAAGCTTACCTGTGAGGACATTAAAAAGGTGTATCTGGCAGGCGGTTTTGGAAATTATATGGATCAGCAAAGCGCGAAGGAAATCGGGTTGCTGCCGTCAGGACTGGGCGAAGTGATGAGTATGGGTAATGCGGCGGGTGCTGGCGCTGTCATGGCGCTTTTGAACGGCAGTTATCAGGGCGAAATGCAAAGAACATGCGGCAGGGCGCGGCATATTGAGCTGGGGCATAATCCCTATTTTATGGAAAAGTATATGGAAGAGATGTGTTTTTGATATGAAAATAAGAGTATTGGATGGAACGTATGCTGTTGGCAAATTAAAGGATGGATCGGGGGTGCCAGAGCGGCCTCAGGACGATTCCTTTTATAGCGTCACAATAACACAGGAAGAGATATCTATTGTGTGTGTGCAGGAGAGGATGCCGCCATGCGAAGAAATTGAGACGGACTTTGCACTGCTCAAGGTGGAAGGGATATTGGATTTTTCCCTGACAGGTATTCTGGCGAAAATAAGCGGCGTTTTGGCAGAAGCACAGGTCTCAATTTTTTGTATTTCGACGTACAACACAGATTATGTCCTTGTGCGCAGGAGGAATTTGGAGCGTGCGACACAGGCGTTGGGAGCGCATGGGTATGAATTGATTATATAAAATAAAAAAGAACCGATATGTCGGTTCTTTTTTTATTGGTGGAGATAAGCGGATACCCTCACTTCGGTCGGGGCTCCGTACGTCCCGCACGCTATGCGTAAGCGGTTCGAATCTTTGATTTCATGCAATAAAATAAACCCACCGATGGTGGGCCCATTTTATTGGTGGAGCGCAACCGTTCAAATCCGAACCGTTATATTGTTCTAAGAACGCCTGTATTTCAGCAAGTGTGACCGTTTGTGATCCGTCCTTGTAGTTATAGGTCAATACAACCTTATCATCAAACAAGTAGACCGAGTTGACAAAGCTGTCAATTAAACGTTGCCGAAAAGCGGGACTTTCCGTATCACCATCCTTAAAACGGCTGATCCAAAAAACAACTTTTTCTTTTGAAAGCAATGGCTTTTCCAGTTCAGCTTGCAGGATAGATAGTTTCAAATCCTCCTGCACGACTTCCAATTCATCTAAGCGTTGTTTGGTGGATGAGGTTAATACGCCCTGCTGTATCGCATTGAGCATATTTTCAATTCCTTTTTGGGTGTCTGCTAGCTGCTGGCGTAAGGATGGAAGTAATAGATTTTCCTGCTTTTGCAATTGAATCACCTCATCAGCCATGCGGTCAATCGTATCATCAGACAAAGCATACTTCATGGTATGTAGGACGACAAAATCTTCGATCCATCCTTTTTTGACAGATTTCTTGTCACAGCCTTTGTGTTGCTTGACCTTCGTACATTTGTAATAATAATGCTTTCCATTTCTGCCTGTTCCGCTTTCACCAACCATATATGCGCCGCATTTTCCACAAAAAAGCTTGGTCGTAAGCAGATAATTAATTTTAGCTTTTTCGCGGGCGGGAGCTTTTTTGTTCTTGTCGAGCCGTTCCTGCACCCGTTCAAAAAGCTCGCTATGGATAATAACAGGTACACCGTCTGGAATTACAACATCGCGGTACCTGTATTCACCGATGTATCGTCTGTTTTTAAGCATGGTATGTAAACTGTTTTTGTTGAATGGACGGTTTCTTTGCGTCATTATACCACGGCTATTTAGCGTGTCACAAATTTCTTTGACAGTTTCACCGTCAGCATAACGGGTAAAGATTTCCCGCACAATAGAAGCGGCAGCCGCATCGATCAAATAATTCTGCTCGCTGTTTGTAGTGTATCCGAGCGGCAAAGCACCGCCGTTATATTTGCCTTTCAAAGCGTTCTCTTTTTGCCCACGCACAATTTTTTCAGATAACTCGGCAGAATAATATTCCGCATATCCTTCAAGCATGGATTCCAGTATAATACCTTCCGGTCCATCGGAAATATTTTCTTTCGCTGAAACGACCTTAGCACCGTTTTTGCGCAATATCATTTTGTAATGTGCGGAATCATAGCGATCACGGGCAAAACGATCTAATTTCCACACCAGCACAATCTCAAACAATCCCTTTGCACTGTCTTTAATCATGCGCTGAAACTCTGGGCGGTTATCTGTCTTTGCAGACAAGGCGCGGTCAACATATGAGCCAAGAATGGTAATGCCTTTTTGTTCTGCAAACTCCATACATTCACGAATTTGACCCTCTATGGATTCCTCGCGCTGACTGTCCGAAGAATAACGGGCATAAATTACACCATTCATTTTGTTCCCTCCAAATCTTGTTGATGAAAGAATTTACGCATTGATAGAATAAGCAATAATACTGAGTATATTACTTGCTTTTTTGCCTTGCCTTTCTAATAGCAGCCATATCTTTTTTTGCTTTCATGGCAGGATAAGTATGCCGCCACGCATCGTATTCCTCACGAGATATTTTCTCATCTTTAAAACTACTGAACTCCTCATACCATGCACATAAATTGGTATTGGCAGTTCCAACGGGATTTTCAAACCGCAGGCATATCTGATCTTCTATTTTCGCTACTTCCAAACCATAGTTATCCTCTAAATAGAACAAAGCGTGCATCATTCCTACATAGCTATCTAAATCAGGATCGGAAAGGGCGAACCTACTCACCCCTAATGCCTGTGCAATATGATCAAGCCTTTTTTCGGAAGGTGTTCTATTTCCAAGCTCATAATTACGGATTGCGGGTTCACTCATTCCGGACATAACTGACAACTGCTTTTGTGAAAGGTTTTTTTCTGTTCTAAATTTTCGTATTTTCTCACCGATTGTCATTGTGTTCACCTCTTTGCAGACAGTATAACATAATCAGTTCGTAAACGAAACAAAAAGATTGACAGTTCATATATGTACTGATATAGTATATACTATTCAGTTCGAATACGAACTGAATATGGGCTTTTATGGAACAAACCATACTCAGAACGAGAGACCGAAAGGAAGAATGTTATCCAAAAGTATAAGGAGGTAAAAAAATGCAGTGAACAAGCAAGGAAGAATAATCACATCACATACACGCCGGAGGAATGCTCCGTCCGGTATGGCAAGCTCCCCAAGTGGCATGCCACTTAGGACGCTTGCAAGGGGGATACCCCCTTCGAACCCCCGTATAGAGCACAGACAGGAGGTGAGTGCATATAGCTAATAGAAGCAGAAAACATAATATTGGAATCAGGGTATCAGATCGCGAGCTTGAGTTGATACAGAGTAAGGTCACGAAATCGGGGCTGACTCTGCGAGAGTTTTTTATGAGGTGTGTTCAAAACAACGAATTCGTCATAAAAGAAGGCGGGCATGAGGTTGTGATCGAGCTCAAACGGCTGGGTAACAACCTGAATCAGCTGACCTATCTAGCAAATGCAGGGAGGATCAACGACTGTACAAAAGGACTG
>NZ_JAYFPU010000027.1:0-2093 GCF_034927525.1 Christensenella sp. | reverse complement strand
GAAATTGTTGGACAGCAGCGTGATAAATCCGATCGGATTGCCGTCCTCCTCCAGCATTTTTGCAATCAGTGCCGCAGCCTGCTGCGGACGTCCGCCCACCATCAGGTCGTGTATTTTATATACGTTGTACTGCATAGACTTGATCGCGTATTTTTCGATATCCGAAGTAGATATCTCTCCCTGGCAAATGGAGGAAAGTTTGTCGACCTCGTTGGCGATGGTGCTTAAGTCCCCTCCGGCGATCTCACTTACAATCTGTGCGTTCTTAGTCGAGATCAGCAGACCGCTTTTCTTGGCACGGTTTTTAATAAAGGTACAGATTTCCTGATCCTGCATGGCGTTGCACTCAATTAGCATCCCCTGCTTGCCGACAAACTTGACGAACGCTTTGCGTTTATCAACGTTGCCCTGTGCCCAGATCAGAAAAAAGTTGCTTGCGGGCATCCTGCTTTCCATATAGCATGCGCTTAAGTCGCCTGCCGCCTGTGTAGAAAGAATATCCGTATTTTTGAGGACAGTGATTCGCTTTTTGCTCATAAAGGGAAGTGTTTCCATTGCGCACAGGACTGCCTTCGTATCTGGACGCTCCTCAAATACTGACAGATTGAGCTCGGGCATATCAATGTGAAGCGCGTCAAGAATCGCCGTAAACACATACTGCTTCATATAATAGTCTTCTCCGCTCAGGACAATGAAACTCTTTTCCTGACCGTTCTTAAGTTGTTTGAGCGCTTCGTTTGGTGTCATGTTTCCTCTTTCATTTCTTTTGCGTTGTAACGCTGATCGCACCTGCATGATCGGCAATGATCGTAACAGCACCCGTTTGCGCGGTGATCAGCGTGCTGACATCCATCTCGGCAAGTAAGCCTGTCAACACAGGATCAGGCAGCCCTTTGCCGTCCTTCTGTCGTACGGAAATCACAGCATAGTCAGGATTCCAGCTTTCAAGTGAACCGCTGTCTGCTGATAATGTGTCTCCCCCGCCTGCAAGCTTTACGACAGGGACAAAATCCCGATATACGATATCTTGCACATCGTTTTGCGCAAACAGGCAAATTACCCTGCCCTTATAGTGCAAAACAAAGGACAAATGCTTCTGATCGTCCGCAACTACGTCAAGATACGCATTCTCTGATAATTCTATTTTATCATACAATGCGTAATATTTCATTTGTAAATCGGCATCATATTCTTTGGGAACATAATTTGTGGGTACGTACAACGTACTGATCCTGCCTTCTGCTGCTAAATCCTTTAAATTTTTTGTCCTGTCGTTTGTCACGATCACACTATCGAAAATCAGGCGATTATTTTTTGCATAGTCGCTGATCTGCGAATACTGTAAATTACCGCCGTTATCAATCAAATAATCTTTATTGTCTACAGCAATATGGATCGCGTCGCCCGTACCTACGTCTAAAATAACGGCCTTTAATTGACTGCTTTGTGATACACCGGAGAAGATACCACAGCACAAAAGTACTGCCGCCATAGCCCCCACCGCGATCGCTTTTATTTTTGAGCGAAGGAGAACATAGTCGGAGCATAAGAACAGCATAGCAAAAACAAAGATTCCCATCCAGATTGGAAATGCGTAAACCTCTATCAAGCCAAATGAACTGGTTGCAAGGACTCCGTTAAGCCACGTGAGAGCCTGCAGGCCGAGTTCTGCGGGGAAAGCAAGCGCATGGCCGATCGGTAATGAAAAAAGCGCGACAAGCGAGCCTATGCCGGTAAAAGCAATAATGATCCCTGCGAGCGGGATAGCAAATAAATTGGCGATCGGCGCTGCCAAGGCAATGTTATTGAAATAGTAGGCAGACAGCGGAAAGACGGATACGGTAGCGCCGACGGAAGTCGCAAGCGGTGCTGCCAGCTTCACGCGGTCTAGCCTGATTTTATGAAAGAGCCTTGTAAGCGGCGGCCCAAGGCACAAAAGGCCGAACAACACGCCATAAGACATCAGGAAGCCTGCCGTGAACAATTGCGGTGCATTGAAAAACAGCGTGATGATCATAGCGGCGGCTAGAAATGTCAGTGTATCCCGTTTTTTGAACGTCCATCGCCCGATGATCAAAAAAAGCATCATCAGC
>NZ_JAYFPU010000290.1:0-10726 GCF_034927525.1 Christensenella sp. | reverse complement strand
GCAAAGAAGAATTTGCGCCGGATGAAGATATCAAATCGGTACTCTTAAGCGGTGTAAAAGGCGCGGTTGTAAGCCAGGAGAGACGTACGGGACTCATGTGCGGCATTATTGAAGCACGCACGGGCGTGAGCGAAGAAGAAGCCTGGGAGCTGGCGAAAAAGATGGAGCAGGAGCTCATCGATAATGGTAAAGCAGTCAATGAGGAAGCAAAATTCTGGATCAACGGTCAGGGCTGGGGAAACTGGACTTCGGACGAAGGACTGCCGGCGATGGAAGACCTGATCGTCGCCAACAAGGATATGAACCTCGTACTGGGCGAAAATGACAACATGCTGCTGGGCGCTATGACGGCGATCCAGAACGCAGGACTGACGGACAAAATCAAGATCGCAGCAGCGGCTGACGGACAAAAAGAAGCGATCAAGCTGATCATGGATGGGACAAACTATGTTGCCACCGGTGAAAACAGTCCGTTTAAGATCGCAACGCTTACCGTTGAGATCGCAAACGACGTACTCGCAAATGGCAAGACGGCAGATGATTATGAAGCGGCTACATTGACAGAGCCGAACGCGATCATCAAGAGCAATGCGGCTGAATTCTACAAAGCAGATTCGCCTTTCTAAGCAAACACCTACAGGAAAAACGGTTTTGAGCTGTCCCGCTATGGCCGGGACAGCTCGAAATTCGATACAAAGGAGTTAATAAATGGATGATTACAGAGTTGAGCTGCTCAACATTGACAAGCGGTTCGGTGGTGTATATGCACTCGAAGATGTATCGCTTCGCGTAAAAAAAGGGACGATACATGCTCTGGTCGGTGAGAATGGCGCGGGGAAATCGACGCTTATGAAAGTGCTTTCCGGTGCGATCCAAAAGGATGGCGGAACCATTCGCCTTGATGGGAAAGAAGTATCCATCAATAACCCGAGGGAAGGCAGTAATATGGGGATCGCCACCATTTATCAGGAGTTTATGCTTGCACCCCATTTGACCGTTGCGGAAAATATCTTTATTGACAGGCTTGCGCAGGGCGGCGCGTTTATCAACTGGAAAAAATTAAAAAAAGAGGCAGCCGCGATACTCAGCAAGCTGGGATTTGGAAACATCAACCCCAACCAGAGGGTGTCTACCCTTTCGGTTGCTTATCAGCAGGTAGTAGAAATATGTAAAAACCTTTCGCGTGAAGCAAAGGTGCTCGTGCTTGATGAACCGACAGCCGTACTTACATTCAGCGAGATCGAAAAATTGTTTGGCCTGATCCGCATGCTGCGGGATCAGGGCGTCAGTATCATTTATATTTCACACCGTCTGGACGAAATATTTGAACTGTGTGACACTATCACAGTGCTAAAGGACGGTAAGTTTGTAAGGCAGGTAGATACAAAAGATATCGATAAACAGGGACTGATCAATTCTATGGTCGGACGTGACTTATCTACGCTGTTCCCTACGCGGGACGTGGAAATAGGCGATGTGGTCATGAAGGTCGAGAATTTAAAAGTAGAAAAGACAGTGAAGGATATGTCCTTTGAAGTGCGCAGGGGCGAGGTGTTGGGTTTCTCCGGCCTTGTCGGTTCCGGACGGACGGAAGCGATGCACGCGATCTTTGGGGCGGATAAGCGGCAGGACGGAACGGTCGAATTCTTTGGAAAGAATGTTTTCTTTAAAAGCCCGCAGCAGGCAGTGAAAAACAAGCTGGGGCTGCTGCCTGAGGACAGGAAACAGCAGGGCGTGCTCCTGAGCCAGTCTATACGCATCAACACGACGCTTTCGTCATTGCGTAAGGTGGAAAAAGCGCCGGGATGGATCGACAAGAAAAAAGATATTTCTGTTACGGAGCAGATACTCAAACAGCTTTCTACAAAATATGGCTCTATGGAGGACGATGTTTCGAGCCTTTCCGGCGGAAACCAACAGAAGGTCGCGCTTGCAAAATGGCTGGCGGCAGACTGCGAGTGCATCATTTTGGACGAGCCGACGCGTGGCGTGGACGTAGGCGCAAAGGTCGAGATATACAAAAACATCAACGATCTAGCGGCGCAGGGCACGGCGATCATCATGATATCGTCGGAAATGGAAGAAATCATCGGGATGTGCGACAGGGCGATCATCATGCGGCAGGGTCGCGTGGTGGGAGAACTGCAAAAGGATGAACTGTCTGAAAACAACCTAATCAATCTTGCTATGGGGGTCTGAAAAATGGAAACAAATGAAATCCAGAAAAAACAAAAAAAGGGTTTTTCATCATTTTTGATCAAGAATAATACGTATGTAATGCTTATCGGCCTCTTTATTGTCTGCATTATTATTTCGCCGGACTTCTTCAACGAGGCAAACTTAGTCAATATCGGCAGGCAGTCTGCGGGCGACATCATTATCGCGCTTGGTATGCTGTTTGTTATCCTGACGGGCGGCATCGACCTTTCGGTAGGGTCGGTCGCAGCGCTTGGCAGCGTTATGGTCGCGTTCGCGCTGACCACGCATGAAATGGGCATGGGCATGGCGATTCTGCTGCCTATCCTGTGCGGTCTTGCGCTTGGCCTTGCGACGGGCGTGCTCATCGCTTATGCGAAAATGGCGCCGTTCATCGCTTCCCTTGCCATGATGACGATCGCAAAGGGTCTTGCTTTTATGATCTCAAACGGGCAACCTGTTATTACGCCGGAAAACACGATCGGCGTTTTGGGAACGCACATGGTAGGGCCTGTTCCTACGCTGGTCATACTGGCGGTGGCAGTCATCGTGCTGTTCTGGGTCGTTGAGAAGTATACGGCGTTCGGGCGCATCGTTATTGCCATCGGCAGCAACGAAACGGCTGTGCGCCTGGCGGGTATCCCTGTACGCAAATACAAGATGTCGGTCTATGCCATTTCCGGGATTTGCGCGGCAGTCGCGGGCATCATTGCGGCATCGCGTACCGCCATCGGCACGCCCATCATCGGGACGGGCTGGGAGCTTAACGCGATCGCGGCCTGCGTTATCGGCGGCGCGAGTCTGTCCGGCGGAGAGGGGTCCAGCGTGAAGGCGGTCGTCGGCGTGCTGGTGCTTGCCCTGATCGGCAACATCATGAACCTTCTTGCGGTTCCTTCTTACCCGCAGGACGTGATCAAGGGCCTGATCATTATCGGCTCTGTATTGCTGCAAACATTTACCTCTGAAAAGAAGAGCAAAGGATTCTAATCAACCGTTGATAGGAAGCGGCGGGCGCGGAAACAACGTCCTGCGCCCCCCGTAAATCAAAGGAGAGCAATATGAAAGATACGCTTTTGATGTCCGTTGACCTCGGGACAAGCTTTATCAAAGCCGCGGTATATGATACAAAAAGCAATTGCATCGCCATTGCGCTCGAGCCCGTAAAGGATGAACGCCCCGCGCCGGGGATGTTTATACAGAAGGGCGACGACTTGTACGCATCCGCTGTGGCCTGCATGAAAAAAGTATGCGGCGAAGTGGGAAGCCGCGCGCAGGAAATAGAGGCGGTGGCCTTTACCGGACAGATGTCCGGATTTATGGGCGTGGACCGTGACTGGAACGATATCACGACGTGGTCGTGCTCCCTTGACAACCGCTATATGCCGTACGCTGAGCGGCAGATGAAAGATTTGAAAAAAGACTTTCTGGAGATCAGCGGGACAAACGCGCCGCAAATGGCGCCTAAATTTGAATGGTTCAAAACAGAGTTTCCACGAGAAAATAAGAAAATCGCAAAATATTTGATGATCAGCGGGTATATCATCGGCAAGCTGGGCGACATGGACATTGAAGACGCGATACTTGACACGACGTATACGGAGTGGACGGGGCTTGCGGATATCAGGAAGGGCGAATGGTCGCAGCGGATATGCGACGCCATCGGGCTTGACCGCAAATATCTGCCTAAGATCGTGCAGTCTAACTATATATGCGGGCATTTAAGCGCCAGGGCGGCGGCAATGATCGGCCTTACAAGCGGCATTCCGCTTGTTTCGGGCGCGGGGGACAAAGCGGCCGGCTGCATCGGCGCGGCGGTCGTCGAACCGGCGGATATGATATTTGAGGCTTCCTCGTACGGGGAGATCAGCTTTTTGGCGGAGGATTACCGGCCGGATATGAAAACAGGCCGCATCGACTGCATCCCGTCGCCCATCCCCGGATATTTTCTTGCGACAAAATTTGTGGCGGGCTCGGGCATTACCATCGACTGGTACGTCAATACGTTTTTAAGGAGAGAAGGAGAAAAGCTCTCGTCCGTATTTGCGCGTGTCGAAAAAGAGATGAACGATATCCCGGTCGGGTGCGACGGACTGATGGCGATCGGTCTGCTGGGCGGGAGTTCTATGCCGCTTGACGGTACACTGCGCGGTATGTGGATGGGGCATGACTGGAGCCACAAAAGCGCGCATTTTTACAGGGCGCTTCTGGAAAGTTTTTCTTATGACTTTGAGCTGACCATCAATAAGATCGAGGAGCTTTATCCTGAATATTCCCCGCAATCTGTCAAGATCGTCGGAGGCGGGGCGAAATCGCCGTTCTGGACACAGATGAACGCGGACGTAACGGGAAAAACATATCAGGTGCTCGATAGGGAAGACGTTGCGATGTGGGGCGTCGCCATGCTGGCGGGCAACGCCATCGGCGTGTTTGACGACATCAAGGAAACCGCCAAAAAGCATGTGGGCATTGCGAAGGAATATGTTCCGGATCCGGCTATGCGGGAAAAGTACAGGCCGTTTAAGGAGCTGTATGAGGAATATGTTGTTAGCCTGCATGACTTTTATAAGAAGATACAGGAAACGGGCGAGCAGGCGGCAGGCAGGTAAGCAGCCGAAAGGAACTGACAAATGGAAAAAAACTACTTCATTGGGCTGGATTTCGGAACGCAGGGCGTGCGCTGTGGTCTGACGGACGAGGATGGCGTGATCGTCGCCATTTCGGAGCAAAAATACAATACCTATCATCCGGCGCCCGGGTTTGCGGAGCAATCTCCTGCGGACTGGAAGGCCCGCATGGACGAAGCGATAAAGACCTGTTATCAAAATGCGCCCGCAGGAACCTTTGACAACGTCAGGGGAATGGCGGTGTGTACGACGGCTTCTACGGTGATCCCTGTCAGAGAGGACGGACAAGACCTTGGTGACGCGATATTGTGGATGGATGTGCGTGCGGCGCAGCAGGCGGAGCGCATCAATCAAACACAGCATGAGATATTAAAGTATTGCGGTGGGGAAGCGTCGGTAGAATGGATGGTTCCTAAAATGATGTGGCTCAGGGAAAATCGTCCTGACCTGTTTGAACAGGCGGATCGTATTGTGGAGCTGCAGGATTACATCAACCATGTTCTGACGGGAAACTGGTGCGCTTCTGTGAGCCAGTCGACAGGCAAATGCAATTATGTGGAAAGTATGGGCGGATATAACCGCGATTTTTTCCACGAGATCGGCTTTGACGCATTTTTTGAAAAAGCAAACCTTGACGTGATCAAGCAGGCGCAGCCTGTGGGAACGTTGAGAAAGGAGCTGGCGCAAAAATATCATTTGCCGGATGATGTGACCGTCTATCAGGGCGGGATCGACGCGCATGTCAACGTGGTGGGGCTGGGCGTTTGCAGGCCGGGCGAGACGGGTGTTGTGATGGGCAGCAGCTTTGTCCATTTGGCGGTCGTTGCGCGCATGATGTTTGAGGACGGGATATGGGGGCCATATCAGGATGTGATCATTCCCGGACAGTATTGCCTCGAGGGGGGGCAGATCTCCGCGGGGTCTATTACCAAATGGTTTATCCGTGAATTTGATGTGCAGGGGGATAATCCGTATATGGTGATGGCGGAGGAAGCCGACAAAATAGCGATCGGCTGCGACGGGGTCGTTATGCTGGATTATTTTCAGGGCAACCGTACTCCGTACAAAGACCCGCTGGCAAGGGGCGTTTTTTATGGCTTGACGCTTGGGCATACGCGCGCGCACCTTTACCGGGCGATTCTCGAGGGCGTGGCCTTTGGTACGCGCAACATATTGGAAACCATGGAAAACGAAGAGAATTCGATCCATGAGATACGCGGCTGCGGCGGCGTGGCTTTTAACCCGATCTGGATGCAGATCATTGCCGATGCGACGGGCAAGCCGATCGTGTTGACCGAGGAATCGGGCAACGCGGGCGTGCTTGGGGCCTGCATCATCGCGGCGGTGGGCGCGGGGCGCTACCAGGGGTTTGAGCAGGCATGTAAAAAGATGGTGCACGTCACAAAAGTGATCGAACCAAACATGGGAAACTACAGTAAATATACCGAGGTGTATGGCAGGTATCTGGAATTATACCAGAGCCTCGAGCATATGATGAAAAAATGACAGGAGAAAAAGCAGATGAGAAAACCGATCATCGCAGGAAACTGGAAAATGAATATGACGCCGTCGGAGACGGTGAAGCTGATCCGTGAGCTAAAACCGCTGGTGGAAGGCACAAACACGGAGGTCGTCGTTTGTCCGATGGCGGTCAGCCTGTTCGCGGCAAAAGAGGCGCTTGCCGGATCGAATATCCGTTTGGGTGCGCAAAATGTGTATTTTGAGGATGCGGGCGCATATACGGGCGAATGGAATTGCGACAGCCTGCTTGAGCTGGGCGTGGAATATGTGATCATTGGGCATTCGGAGCGCAGGCAATATTTTAATGAGAGTGACGAAACGGTCAATAAAAAGGTGCATAAGGCGCTGCAAAAGGGATTGAAGCCCATCGTATGTGTGGGCGAGCAGCTGGAGCAGAAGCAAAAGGGCGTGACGGCGGAGGTGGTGCGCATGCAGACCAAGCTGGCGCTTGAGGGTGTACGCGCAAGCGACATAGAAAGCATTGTGATCGCTTACGAGCCTGTGTGGGCGATCGGCACGGGCATGACGGCGACGAGCGCGGAGGCTAATATGACGATACGCGAGATCAGGCAGGCGGTACGCGAACGTTATGCGGATGCGGCGGACGTGGTACGCATTCAGTACGGCGGGAGCATGAACGCCAAAAACGCGGCTGAGCTAATGGCAATGAGCGACATCGACGGAGGACTGATCGGCGGCGCGAGCCTGAAAGCGGAGGATTTTTCTAAGGTAGTCAACTACTGAGCAAGCGACTGCGTAAGTGGTTGTGGTTCATCCTAATAGTGGAAAAGGCAACGTACCTGCTGATACGTTGCCTTTTCTATTGCTGACAAAACAGATGAAAACGGTTAAAATAGGAGGGACTACGTAAAAAGGACGTGAAGAAATGTACGAAGTGGTAAATGTAGGCGCACAGCCGGGCGGCGAGGCTTTCTTATTGGTAACGCCGGAGCGCACAGCGCTTGTGGACGCGGGATTTGCGCACAGCGCGGGCCGCATGATTGAAAATATCAAAAAAGCATTGGGGGACAGGCCGCTCGATTATGTGCTGCTGACCCATTCGCATTATGATCATGCCTCCGGGAGCATCTATTGTAAGCGCGAATGGAGGGATGTGCAGGTCGTGGGCAGCGTACACGCGGCAGCGGTATTTCAAAAGGATTCCGCACGCAGACTGATCCGCGAGATGAATGAGAACGCGGCAATGCTGGCAGGCGTTGCAGAATACGAAGACATCACCGACGGGCTTACGGTCGACACGGTCGTTGGCGAAGGCGACGTGATCGACCTCGGGTCGCTTAAGCTGCGCGTGATCGAAACGCCGGGGCATACGCGGTGCTGTATCTCGTTTTTCAGTGAAGAAGAAAAGCTGCTGATCGCGTGCGAGACGCTGGGCGTGCCTGCGGGGGACGGCGTTGTGATGCCGTGCTATATGACAGGGTATCAGGCGACGATGGATTCTGTGATGAAGATGGCGGCGGTTAAGCCACGGGCGATCCTTGTCCCGCATTATGGGCTGTGGCAAGGTGAAAAATGCTATGAATTTATAGGCGACGCTATTTTTTGGAACGCCGAGACCATGCGCTTGATGTGGAGCGAATATGCGGCGGGAAAAACAGAAGAAGAACTAAAGGGGCTGTTCCGTGAACGTTTTTATACGGAGCAAATGGCCAGGCTGCAGCCGGAAAAGGCGTTTTTATTGAACGCAGACTATACGATTCCGCTGCTTCTTAAGGAGATCGAACGTAAAATGAAAAAATGAATGTTTCAGGCAATAAAAAAACCGCGGGAATCATTCCCGCGGTTTTTTGAAACTGTTTTATTTGCCGAGTACTTCTTTTGCTTTTGCAACGACCGCCTCTGTGGTGAAGCCGAATTTCTCGAACAGCACCGGTGCGGGCGCGGATGCGCCGAAGTGGTCGATCGTGACGTAACCGCCGTCGAGGCCGACGTATTTCGCCCAGCCGTATGAAGTAGCGGCTTCTACCGCGACCCTTGCGCGTACGCTATTCGGAAGCACGCTCTCTTTATAAGAGGCATCCTGTTCTTCGAACAGCTCCATACACGGCATGGATACGACGCGCGCGGCGATGCTCTGCTTTGCAAGCTCCTCTGCTGCGCTCATGCACAGAGAAACCTCGCTGCCCGTACCGATGAGGATCACGTCAGGCGTTTTGCCGCCGTCTTTTAAGATGTAAGCACCCCTGAGGGCATCCTTGCCTGTTTCTTTGAACTGGGGCAGAGGCTGACGCGAAAGCGCGATCGCGCTCGGCGCTTTTGCCGTCATAGCGGATTTGTAGGCAGCGGCTGTCTCGTGTCCGTCCGCCGGACGCCACATGTGAACGCCGGGTGTTGCGCGCAGTGCAGTCAGATGCTCGATCGGCTCGTGCGTCGCGCCGTCTTCGCCTACGCCGATGGAATCGTGCGTCAGGACATAAGTGACGGGAAGCTCCATGAGTGCAGCCATACGGATCGCGCCCTTCATGTAGTCGCTGAACACGAGGAAGGTCGCGCAATACGGAACAAGACCGCCGTGCAGCATCATACCGTTGCAGATCGCGGTCATTGCGAACTCACGGATACCGAAATGGATGTTTGTCCCGAGGCGATCCTGCGCGGAGAAGAACCCGCGATCCTTCATCAGCGAATTGTTTGCAGGCGCGAGGTCTGCGCTGCCGCCGATCAGGTTGGGGATGCGCTTCGCCAGCTTATTGATAATGTCGCCGGAGGACTGGCGTGTTGCGACTGCCTTATCTTCCACTGCCCAGTAGTCCTCGTCAAAAACGGACTCGGAAACGGGCGTCATATACTGATTGTATTTTTCAGCCAGCTCGGGATATGCTTTGCGATATTTGTCAAACATAGCTTTCCACTGGTCTTCTTCTGCTTCGAACGCTTTGCAAAGCTCCGCAATGTGGCTTTTGACTTCTTCGGGAACGAAGAACGGATCGGTGTGTTCCCAGCCAAAATTCTTTTTCATCGCGTCGATATTTTCCTGCCCAAGCGGGGAACCGTGGCTTGATTCGCTGCCCTGCTTCGGGGAACCGTAAGCGATCGCCGTTTTTACGATGATCAGTGACGGTTTTTCTTTTTCTGCTTTTGCCTGCTCGATCGCTGCGGAAATTCCATTCAAGTCTTCGTTTCCGTCTTCGACCTCGAGAACCTGCCAGCCGTATGCCTGATAGCGCTTTTTCACATCTTCGTCAAAAGCGGTATCGATGCTGCCTTCGATCGTGATGTCGTTCTTATCGTAAAGTACGATCAGCTTGCCCAATTTGAGCGTGCCGGCAAGCGAGCTTGCTTCGCCGGATACGCCTTCCTGCAGGCAACCGTCGCCCGAAAGCGCGTAGGTGTAATGGTCTACCACGTCAAAATCCGGTTTGTTGAATTCTGCGCCGAGGTGCGCTTCAGCCATTGCAAAACCAACAGCCATCGCAATCCCCTGACCGAGCGGGCCGGAGGTTGCTTCTACGCCGTCCGTCAGGCCGTGCTCCGGATGACCGGGCGTGAGCGAATCGAACTGGCGGAAGTTTTTGATGTCTTCCATGCTGACTTTGTAGCCAAACATATGCAGCAGAGAATAAAGCAGCATAGACGCATGACCGGCGCTCAGGATGAAGCGGTCGCGGTTATCCCATTTGGAATCTTTGGGATTGTGCTTTAGGTGTTTTGACCACAGCGTGTACGCAAGCGGTGCGCTGCCGATGGGCAGGCCGGGGTGGCCGCTGTTTGCTTTTTGAATCGCCTCCGCGGAAAGAACGCGGATGGTATTCACGGCAAGGTTATCAATTTTACTCATAGAATCGTATCCTCCTGATATTTTTAAAAACTTATACAGTTTACAGTATAGTACATTCTTTGCATTCTTGCAACGGATTTATAGGAAAAAGAAATGCAAAAAAACATGATAACACCCATAAGGTTAACGTTAACTATATTTAGAATGAAAAAGGGGCCGAAGCCCCCTTGGTTGCTGTGCGCTGCCCTAGCGTCCGCTTTGGGCGCTAGGCCTTTTTTACGCCTAATGTTACTTTTTCCCCGTTGATATTCCATTCCTTTTCGTAGCCGTCGACGCTGCCGTAGTGTACGCCCAGCGCGAGGACTTCACTTAGGATCTGGTCTTCGTTGTTTTGCACGACGTCTGCGATCTTATCGTTATCCTTTAGGGAAAGCTCAATCTTGTCCGTGACCTGCAGCCCTGCTTCTTTGCGCATGGTCTGTATCTTGGAAATGAGCTCGCGCACGTTGCCTTCCTCGATGAGCGCGGGCGTCAGTGCCGTATCGATGATGACGGCATAGTCGCCGCTTGTTTCGGCGACGAAGCCTTCGCGCTGCGCAGGTTCGACGAGGATATCTTCCTCTGTTAGGGAAACGGGCATTTCGTC
>NZ_JAYFPU010000159.1:0-9718 GCF_034927525.1 Christensenella sp. | reverse complement strand
GTCAAAGCTCCCAAAAACGCCTGCCATCTGATCCATGCTGTCAAAAGAAACGTCTATATTCGTTTGATTCTCCGCCAAACTGTTTGTCCTCCAACTATGTTTATCCATACTACCGCTAGGATAACATAGTAATCATACCATATTTTTCCTAAAACCACCAATAAAAAAACGAGCCAATCATAAACGACCGGCTCGTTTCATTTCTTTGTTTAGTGTTTTCTTTTCCTGGCAGCCTCAGCTTTTTTCTTTCTCTTTACGCTGGGTTTTTCATAATGCTCACGTTTCCTGATTTCAGCCAGAACTCCGGCTCTTGCACATTTGCGCTTAAATCTCCGAAGTGCACTTTCCAGTGTTTCGTTTTCGCCTACGCGTATCTCAGACATTATCTCCCCTCCTCCCGTACTCTGTCCCTGTCTCAAAAACAAGAACTGGGAGTTATTTCATACCCCTGTATTATAGTAAAAACCGGCCCTTATGTCAACAGCTATTTCAAAGGCCTCAAAACAAACCTCAGTACAAGCCCCGCCAATTTACCGAAAATCTTAGTCAGCATAACGCGCAATGTCCTTATGTCTATATCCTGTCCGTCAGACAGCATCTCGAACCGTTCCCCGAACATCCGGAAGCGCAGACTCGTTTGTACAAACCCGTTGCGCATATAAAACGCTTTGCGTCTTTCCCTTTGTTCTAAGTTTGGCGCGTCACTCGTCACAAGTTCGATATCCAAAAACAAGTGCTTATCGCCGATCCGTTCTTTTAACAGCCCGAGCGCACGGCTTCCATAACCGCCTCCCCTGCATTTTTCATCGATCGCAAAGTAATTCAGCAAGACCTTGTCGTTATGGCTTGCAACGACCATCATACCAATAAATTCGTTGTCATCCGTCAAAGATAAAAATTCCAGATACCCTTTTTCTTTTCGGCGCAGCAGCGCATCAAAAGGCATCTGTTCGTTTTTTGGAAAAGCATACCCGTAAAGCTCCCTGAATACCGGAATATGCTCTTTTGGCGTATTGATCAGCTCCATCTGTTTTCCTTTTCTCAGCCCGGCGGCCATTGCAGGCTGCGTCCGCCGAGAAGGTGCATGTGCAAATGCGCTACGGTCTGTCCACCGTCCCTGCCCGTATTGAATACAAGACGAAAACCGTCTTTTTCGAATCCTTTTTCTTTGGCGAGCTTTTGCGCCGCCTGCATCATCTTGTCAACATATTCAAAATCCTTTCCCGTCACATCCATGATGCTTTCAAAATGTTTTTTGGGAATGATCAGTATATGCTCGGGCGCCTGCGGCTCGATATCGTAAAACGCATACACCATGTCGTCTTCGTACACTTTGTTCGACGGAATCTCTCCCCCGATGATCTTACAAAACAAGCAATCTTTCATTTCGATCCTCTCCGTTCTCCATATAATATGCCGTCCTCATATCGGCTCAGCAAAACTTTTTCAAGCGTCCCCGGGACTCCCTGTGCACGCACGCGCAAATAGCGGTCTGTATACCCTTCTGCGCAACCGTCCACGTTCTGTTCAAGCAGCACTTCCTGTACTGTGCCCAAAAACTGCGCGGTATATTCTTTTTCCATGCCCTTTGCAAGATCGATCAGCCTGTTCGCGCGTTCCCTGCGCAATTGCATCGGAACGGAACCGTCCATGCCCGCCGCTGGCGTCCCTTCCCGCTCGGAATACGGGAACACGTGGATGCGCGAGAATCCTATCCGCTCAACAAACTGCAGCGTTTCTTCAAAATCTTCTTCCGTTTCCCCCGGAAACCCAGTAATCACGTCCGTCGTCACAGCAGGGTTTTGATATATTTCCCTGATATTTTCAATATATTGCGCAAACTGCTCCGCGCTGTATTTGCGGTTCATACGCGCAAGGACACTGTCACATCCGCTTTGCAGCGAAACATGGAAGTGCGGGCATATTTTTTCCAGTCCATGCAGCTCCTCAAGAAACGGTTTTTCGAGGATATGCGGCTCGAGCGACCCCAGTCGGATACGCCCAATCCCCTCGACCCCGTTTAAGTCGCGCAGCATGCCGATCAGCGATTCCCCGTTCTCCTGCCCATAAGAAGAAATATGGATGCCCGTTAACACGATTTCTTTCACGCCCGCTTTGACCAGTGCACACGCTTCCTGCACTATGCTTTTCCTTGCACGCGAACGCACGCGCCCACGTACATACGGGATGATACAATAGCTGCAAAAATTGTTGCACCCTTCCTGTATCTTGATATAACCTCGCTCAAGCTCTCCGCTTGTACGTACGCTCAGTTCTTCAAAGGCTTCCCCGCTGTCGATCTCACGCACGCCGCAGGCCTTCCCCCCGCCGCTAAGGCATGCATCGATCACCGCAACAATATTTTTCCTGTCCTCCGTACCGACCACCGCGCTTACACCTTCCATGGCGGCGATCCCCTCGCTGTCGCGCTGCGAAAGGCATCCACACACACAAATGACCGCGCGCGGGTGCTTGCTGTGGATGCGACGGATCATATTCCGTGATTTTTTATCCGCCATATTGGTGACCGTACATGTATTGATCAGGTATACATCCGCTTCTTCTTCAAAAGAGACCTGTTCAAATCCGGCATCCAAAAGCAGCTCCATCATGGCATTGGTATCGTACTGGTTGACCTTGCATCCCAGCGTGTACGCCGCGACCCTCACGACTTTCCCTCCATCAGGTGATAGCCGATCATTGCCGCTGCCGCAAGCCCTGCCGTCTCAGAGCGCAGGATCAGCCTTCCAAGGCTGCACACCTTTGCGCCTGCCTCTTGCAGCATCAGCACTTCCGATGCGGCAAAGCCCCCCTCCGGCCCGATGACCACATAGATATCCGCTGCATTTGGGTGTTCTTCCAGCACTTGCCTGATCTGTGTTTTCTTTTCGTCCTCATAAGCGAGCAGCACGAGCCCCTCTGCTTCTTTGAGCCGTGCCGCCAAGGCTTTGCCTGTCAAAATGTCATCTACCTTTGGCACGCGCGATCGTCCGCACTGCTTTGCCGCCTCGAGGGCGATCCTGCGCTCGCGCTCCACAAGCTTCGCGGCAGATTTTTCGTCCGGACGCTTGACGCAGCGGTCGCTTAAAAAAGGCAGAAAGCCGTAAGCGCCCATCTCCGTGCATTTTTGCACCACATAATCCAGATGGTCGCTTTTGATGACCGCCTGACAGATGTGGATACGCACGCGCGGTTCGTTCTCCGCTTCGCTGCTACTAAGAACCTCGATCTCTACCGCTTCTGCTGTGACCGCTGTGATTCTGCCTGTATAATCGACGCCGCTGCCGTCAAAGAGGATCAGTTCGTCTCCCTCTTCCATGCGCAACACGCGCGCCATATGCTTTGCTTCCTGTCCTGTTACCGTGACTGTATCGCCCGCCACCTGCTGCGTGAAAAAACGTCTCATCCCCTGTACTTGCAGGCGATCGCCCGCCACTCTCCATCCTGTATGATCTGAATGACCTTATACCCTTCCGCTTCGATGGATTTGCGCACGTCTTCCAAACGCGTGTCGATGATGCCCGAACAGATATACATACCGCCCACCTTCATATATTGCTTTGCAACGCTGTTTAGGCTGATCACCACGTCTGCAATGATATTCGCCACAACGATATCCGCTTTTTCTTCCTGCGGAACCTGTGCAAGAAGATCGGACTTGTGCACATCGATCACATCCCCGCAGCCATTGAGCGCCGCGTTTTGCCCGGTGACCTGCACAGCGACGGGGTCTAAGTCGAGCGCATATATCTTTTTGGCGTCAAGCTTTGCCGCGGCGACGGAAAGTATCCCGCTGCCACAACCCGCATCGATGACCGTCATGCCCGGCTCCATATATTCTTCCAGCAAATGCACGCACATACGCGTTGTTTCGTGGTTGCCCGTTCCAAACGCCATGCCCGGATCGATCTCGATGACGATCTCGTCCTTTTTCGCTTCATAATCTTCCCATGTTGGTTTGATCACAAAAAAATCGGAGATCTTGACCGGCTTGAAATACGCTTTCCACGCGTTTTCCCAGTCCTGCTCGTGTACTACACCTGTCGTCACCTCGAGCGTGCCAAGCGGCAATCCCAGATCCATGCCCCGCACGTCGCCGATGCGGCGGCGAATATCCTCAAGAACGGTTTCTTCGTTTCCGTCACAGGGAAAGAATGCCGCCACACAAAACGGCACTTTTTTCAAAACCTCGTCGCTCAGATAATCCCACGGCAGTCCGCCTTTTGCACAATTTTCATTGTCGCCTTCGATCGACACACCATGCGCACCCGCTTCCATCAGCAGCGCCGTAACGATCTCCTCTGCTTCCTTTTGCGTAAAAACGCTGATCTTCAACCAATCCATGCTGTAACGTTCTCCTAAAAATTTTCGTTGTTCCTATTATACCAATAAATCCGCTTTAAATGCAAATATATGGCACTTTATTCTCTTGCACAAAAGGGCGAAACACCGACAGATTACGGCAACAAAAAAGACCCTGCCAAAGGACAGAGTCTTGATTGGTTGTAGCGGTTGCGGATGATTACATCATCGCGCCCACCATTGTGCCTACCAGCGCAGCAGCCAGAATGATGCCGACGATGATCGAAACGATCGCCAGGATCGTGATGATCATACCGATGATCTTACCTGCTTTTGCCTGTCCGTCAGCCGGATTGGCTTTGACCGCTTTTGCACCCATGACCCATGCAATGATCGCAAGGATCAGTCCCACAAAACCCAAGAACGAAACTGTAGGGATGAACGAGAGCCCAGTACATATTGCCGCTATGATTCCGAGAATTAATGCTGTCATAAAAGTATTCCTCCTGTTTCATTTTAGTCACATATGTGACTAAGCAAATTATACCCAAATTTCATGAAAATGTCAACTGTGAAGGCACAATATGTTACGTTTTTTTAATGTTAAGCCACAACAGCTTCTGCTAATAAAAAAAGAGGAATCTCTATGGATTCCCCTTCCTTTAAAATGCATCTTTGGGTTTTATAAACTCTGTTCCTTTGTCCTTGGATTTTATTTTATCCTCAAAGTCGCGTAATACTTTCTTTTGTTTTTCATTCAGCTTTTTGGGAATATGCACGTTCGCACGCACATAAAGATCGCCTGTCCTGTTGCTGTTTAAGTATTTGACGCCCTTGCCCTTTAAACGGAACACCGTTCCCGGCTGCGTCCCCGGCTCCACCTTATAGCGCACCTTGCCATCCAACACCGGCACTTCGATGTCGTCCCCGAGAGCCGCCTGCATCATGCTGATGTTCATGTCAAGGTACAGGTCATACCCCAAACGTTCAAACAACTTGTGCGGTTTCACGGAGATCACGATCTGTAAATCCCCCGCCGGGCCGCCATGTTTTCCGACGTTTCCTTCCCCGCGCATGGTAAGCACCTGTCCATTGTCGATACCCGCGGGGATATTGACCATAATCGTGCGCTGCTTCTGCTTGGTTGCTTTTCCCTTACAGTCCTCACACGGCTCGTCCACGATCGTGCCTTCGCCGCCGCACGTTGGACATGTCTGTACATTCACAAAATTTCCAAACATCGTCTGCTGCTGCACGCGCTGCTGTCCCGTTCCGTTACACGTCGGACAGGTACGCCGGTCTGTGCCCGGCTTCGCGCCTGTGCCGCTGCATGTATCGCACTTTTCCAGACGGTTGATGGTGATCTCTTCCTGCAAGCCGTTTGCCGCCTGTTCAAAGCTGATGCGCATATTTACACGGATATCGTTGCCACGCTGCGGGCCGCCCCGCTGCTGACGCATGCCGCCTCCAAAAATATTGTCAAAAATATCTCCAAAGCCGCCGAAGCCTTCAAATCCGCCAAAGCCGCCCTGTCCCTGACCGTAACCGCCCGCGCCCATATCCGCCGTACCAAACGTATCGTACTGCTGGCGCTTCTGGTCGTCGCTTAAGATCTGGTACGCCTCGTTCACTTCTTTGAATTTGTGTGCCGCGTTCTCGTCACCCTTGTTCATGTCTGGATGATATTGTTTTGCCAGTTTCCTGTATGCACTTTTGATTTCGTCTGCGCTGGCGCTCTTTTCTACGCCCAGCGTTTCATAATAGTCCTTAGCCAAGTGTCATATACCTCTCCCAAAGATTCCCAACCTCCGAAAAGCCAAAGCGTATCGCTCTGGCTTTTTTGGAAGTTTCATTTATATTGCCGATTAGTCTTTCTTTTCGTCGTCCTTTTGGTCCTCGTCCACGACTTCGTAATCCGCATCAACGACGTTGTCGTCCTGCTTCGCGCCGCCATTCGGATCGTAGTTCGGATCGAATCCTGCGCCCTGTCCGCCTGCCGCCGCATTCGGATCGCCGCCCGCCTGCTGATAAATCTTGCCAAACGTCTCAAACGAAACGCTCTGCAGCTTCTCCGTCGCGGATTTGATCTGCTCAATATCCGTCGTCTTCAGCGCTTCCTTTGTTGCCGCGACTTCATCTTCGATCTTCTTTTTGTCGTCCGCAGCCACTTTGTCGCCTAAGTCTTTTAATGTCTTTTCCGTCTGGTATACAAGCGAATCTGCGTTGTTGCGCGCTTCTACCTCGGCCTTGCGATCCTTATCTTCCTGCGCGAACTGCTCCGCTTCTTTGACCGCCTTATCGATATCTTCATCAGAAAGATTCGTGGAAGCAGTGATCGTGATTTTCTGTTCCTTGCCCGTACCCATATCCTTTGCCGATACATTTACAATACCGTTTGCATCGATGTCGAACGTGACCTCGATCTGCGGCACACCACGCGGCGCGGGCGCAATACCTGTCAGCTGGAATTTGCCAAGCGTCTTGTTATAAGCCGCCATTTCACGTTCGCCCTGCAATACGTGAATCTCTACGCTCGTCTGTCCGTCTGCCGCCGTAGAGAATACCTGGCTTTTCTTTGCCGGGATCGTCGTGTTCCTGTCGATCAGCTTTGTAGATACACCGCCCATCGTCTCAATACCCAGCGAAAGCGGTGTAACGTCTAACAGCAGTACATCTTTGACTTCGCCGCCCAGAACGCCCGCCTGGATCGCCGCGCCCATCGCGACGCATTCGTCCGGATTGATTCCCTTAAACGGATCTTGCCCTGTGATTCTCTTTACCATGTCCTGTACCGCCGGGATACGGGACGAACCACCCACCAGCAATACTTTATCAATTTCAGAGCTCTGAATTCCTGCGTCTTTGATCGCGTTTGCCGTCGGCCCTTCCGTCTCTTTTACGAGGTCAGCCGTCAGCTCGTCGAATTTCGCCCTCGTCAGGTTGAGGTCAAAATGCTTGGGGCCGGACGCATCCGCCGTGATGAACGGCAGGTTGATGTTCGTCTGCATCACGCCTGACAACTCGATCTTTGCTTTTTCCGCCGCTTCTTTCAAGCGCTGCAGCGCGATCTTATCTGCCCCCAGGTCGATGCCGTCGCTCTTTTTGAATTCCGCTACCATCCACTTCACGATCTTATCATCAAAGTCGTCGCCGCCCAAACGGTTGTTGCCGCTTGTCGCCAAAACCTCGATCACGCCGTCGCCGATCTCTAAGATGGATACGTCGAACGTACCGCCGCCTAAGTCATAGACCAGAATCTTCTGGCTGTGGTCTTTTTCAAGTCCGTACGCGAGCGCTGCTGCCGTCGGCTCGTTGACGATACGCAGAACTTCCAGTCCCGCGATCCTGCCCGAGTCCTTTGTCGCCTGACGCTGCGCGTCCGAGAAATACGCTGGCACCGTGATAACGGCCTGCGTCACTGTCTCCCCCAGATACGCTTCCGCATCCGCTTTCAGCTTCTGCAAAATCATCGCTGATATTTCCTGCGGCGAATACGTCTTGCCGTCGATCGTCACTTTTTTGTCCGTACCCATGTCACGCTTAATAGACATAACGGTATGGTCAGGGTTCGTGACTGCCTGACGCTTTGCTACCTGCCCGACGAGTCGTTCGCCTGTATTAGAGAATGCCACAACCGAAGCTGTAGTCCTTCCGCCTTCCGCGTTGGGGATAACGACGGCTTCGCCGCCTTCCATGACCGCAACACAGGAGTTTGTCGTTCCCAGATCGATCCCAATTACTTTACCCATTTATTTCGTCCTCCTAAATATGATTTCCATTTTTTTCAATTTATCGCAAAACGCTGTAAGCGCTTTACTTTGCCACTTTTACCATCGAATGCCGCAGCACCCTGCCCTTGAGAATATATCCCTTTTGCAGCACCTCCACGATGCTGTTGGGCTCACGCCCATCTTCTTCCACCTGCATGACCGCATTGTGGAACGCCGGATCGAATTGCCCGTCCGCTTTGATCTCCTCAACGCCCAAATTTTTGAGCGCTTCGCATATTTGGCGCATAATCATGCCCACGCCCTCGACAAACGCTTTGTCTTCACATTCCACCGCCAGCGCACGCTCAAAATTATCGATCACGGGCAGCATCGCCGTCGCCGCGTCAGCCACGCCGTTCTGGTAAGAATTCGCGGATAAGTCCGCATTGCGCTTTTTATAGTTCTCAAAGTCCGCCCGCTCCCGGATCAGGGCGTTTACATATTCGTCCCGTTCCGCTTCCAGCGTCTTTATCTGTTCGTCAAACTTTTCATCCTGCTCTACAGTCTCCTCACATGCCGGCTCTGCCGCGTCCTGCTGCTGTAGGTCTGGTTCCTGCTTTGTTTCTTCCTGTTTCGTTGCCTGTTTATGCTTTTTTTGTGTCAATTTTCTGTACCTGCCTTATTTATTTCTTATCGTCTGTTTCCAGCAAACACGATAGAATATCGCTCAAACTCATCCCCACGTAATTGAGGACGGAAAGCACGCGCGCATAGTCCATGCGCGTCGGCCCGATCACGCCGAACGAACCGATCTGTTCCCCGCCGACCTTGTATGTCGCGGTCACGATGCTCATGTCCTTAAAATCGTCGTACGGGTTCTCCTTTCCGATCCGGATAGAGAACTCAAGGTCCGTCGCGTTTGACATCACCTGATACATCATATCCTTCGTTTCCAAAAGCTGCAAAAAATGCTGCGCCTTGTTGACGTCCTTATACTCCGGATAATTAAAAATATTCTGCGCCCCGCCAAACACCAGTTCCTTTTTTTCGCGGTTCACGTTGATCGCGTCAAGCACCTCGCCCATCACGGAACGCTGTTCTAGCAGTGCATCCATACACGACCCCTTTATGATCTCCTCCGCTTCCTTAAGCGAAGCGTTGTGCACCCTGTCCGTCAGCATATTGGACAGCATCTCCAGTTGGCGCGCATCCATCGCAACGGGGATCGTGATCATCTTATCCTGCACAAGCCCGTTGTCCGTCACCAAAATGAGCAACGCCTTTGTTTCCGTGATCCCTACGATCTGGATGCGGCGCAGCTTCACACTTTCCATATTCGGTGCCGTCACCATGGAAATGTGCTTGGTCGCATCAGAAAGCGCCTTGGCCGCCGAGTTCAGCACCTCGCCGATCTCACCGATCCGCGTATCAAAATAATTGCGGATGAAGATCGCCTCGTCCTTGGTGATATCGCCAATGTGCATCAGCCTGTCCACATAAAGACGGTACGCCATATCGCTGGGCGTACGCCCTGCCGATGTATGCGGCTGGTACAAAAAGCCCATTTCTTCCAGATCGGCCATCTCGTTGCGGATCGTCGCCGGGCTATAATCTAAGTCCGGTTTTTTGGAAAGTGTGCGCGAACCGACAGGAATGCCCGTATCGATGTAATCGTCGATAATTGCTCTTAAAATTCTCAGTTTTCT
>NZ_JAYFPU010000224.1:0-5995 GCF_034927525.1 Christensenella sp. | reverse complement strand
AAGGATATATTCCGCCTTGTCATCCGCCAGTATTTTTGGTACCAGTGCATCCTGCCCGGAACCATACAAATCATCCTGATCATCCGGAATACGCTGATTGGTCAGCGCCTCAAACCAGGATTTATCATTATCACTGGCAATTGCCGGAACATAGCCGTCCCCTTTATTATCGTAAATATAATGATAAAGATCCATGCGCTCATCCCCCAGCGGGTCTCCATTTGCAGTCCAATTCATATTATTGAAATAAACATCAAAAAATTGATTTGTCCGCAGCTCCGGAGAATACAGAGGATTGATCGACTTGATCCGCGCTTCCAGGTTGGTAAATGAAATCAGTGCAAGCAGCAGCCACACGCCCAGGTAAGAGCACAGAAAACGCATGGATTTTTGTGCCAGATAATAGATGCCGTAAAATGCCAGATAAAAGTACAGGAGCCACAACAGGAAATAGTTCTTGTAATAATAATACGAAGCAACCTTACCCTTTAACCCAAATACAAGCATTATACCAATAAATGCGATTAGGATAATGAACATGACCGCCACCGGCGAAATTTTCTTTTTATGGAATAATTTTAAAACCGCATAGGCAGCAAAGGGCATAAATATAACAAAATTCGCATACAGACTGCGATACATTGGACCTTCACGTGCAATAGCGCTTCCTACCGTCGTATCAGTTGCCGGTGCATTGAATATACCGGAATAACTATACAAAAGCCCCAGCACAATAGGTACTAAGAATATGAGCCCATACTCCAGCAACGTCTTCTTTTTAATAAATTGCTTCTTCTTTACCAGATAGACCGTCAGGCAAATAAACACCGCCAGCATCACCACCGGCACAAACAAAAGATAGCTGAGCATAAGCTCCAGAAGCCCGATTGATAAAAGAGCTACACTTACATGACGCTTCAAATCTCCGCGAATATATCCCTCTGCTGCAAACAGGATCAATCCCACGACAGTAACGCCCACACCAAGATATGTGAACCCAAAAATCATGTTGTTGAATGGATATCCCAGCACATACACCAGCGCCAATACAATTGCGACCACTCTCAGGAACATGTTTTTGCACAATTTCCTCATCAACGCATAGATCATCATTCCAGACAAATAAAGCATACATCCATCTGCTATGATAAACGGAATATAACTGTAAAAGGCCGAGGACAAAAACGGGGTGACCATTTCGATGAACATTGCATTATTAAATTGAGCAAAAAACATACCCGATACACTTTGTGTATTAACGATATCCATCGCAAAAATCATATGACGCGCAGGATCCGTCGTCTGGTAGAAAAGTTCAAGCCTCGAACCGAACTGGTCGCGCATACAACTACACACAACCAAAAACAGCAGCACTGCAAATACCAAGTCCAACCAATGCAAACCATACTGTTGCCGTCTTTTATTTTTCAATACATCATACCAGAAATAGATCGAAGCAGCGATATTTGCGACTCCTATAGATATGATGTTGACAGGAATATGCAGAATATTAAAAATCGCAGCCATAAGAGCTCCGAAACCGGTGACCGCTAAAAAAAGCATGGGCAGCCAACAAAACACCTGTTGTTTTGTATCACTCTTTTGATACAGAAATACACCGCTAAAAAGCGTGACCCATGAAAAAAGATATAAGATGGATCCCAGCATAAGTTCCCTAACCTTTTTATTGGATTTCGAACAATATCAGTATACACAATTTTGGCCGCAAAGTCCAAGAAAACCGCTGCAAATTGACAGTATACCGTCAAAACGATATAATTAGTAGGGTTTTTAATCAACACATTTTATTAAGGTGAAATCATATGAGCGATCAAAAGCAGTCTTTTCTCTCAAAATTGCAAAATATCTTTCCACGCGACCATATGAAACAACGTATTTTCATGATTGTTTTTGTTGCAATTTTGTGTTTATGCTTTGCCTATCTAAATGCACCATTTACGGCTTACAGCAATATTTCTCCTCACGAAAAAGCAGCGATTGGCGAACCATTGCTAAAGGGCGACATCCTAAAGCAAACCGTACTGATTCCCGCCGAAGCCGAAACGCCTCCCAGCATGGTTGGCTTCCGTATGGATTATGGCAACCGTATCGTTTCTTCCAAATACACTGCCGAATTACTGGCAGCGGACGGAACGCTTCTTAACAAAGTTGATTTCAACGGTGAAGCGGCAAAGGATACGATTTTTTTGGGTATACCTGGCGACTATGATGCACGCGGAAAGATACTGACGCTGCAGCTGTCTACCGACGCCATTTCTGCGGATAACGCCCTTTCCCCTGTGACAGAGCCTCTCACAACAGGCAGCGCTGCACAGCTGACCATAAATGACCAGAGCATCAACCAGCAGATGAGCCTTGTTTCCGGAAGCCGGCATATCAGCAGCAATATCTGGCTGGTGAGTATGCTTGTGATGATCGCCGCCATTGTATCTATCCTGCTCTGGAATCAGAATCTGGCGCGTAATGTTCTCCTGGTTCTTCTTATTTTTGGGATATTGTTTTCTGTCACAACACCCATTCTCGATACGCCGGACGAGCAGGCTCATTTATCCAAGTCTATGATGATGGCAAATGGGGATTTCTTTGTTTCTACTCCGCAGGGTAATGCCATCACAACAAGCTACAATGATATCTATGACAATATACGAAGTACGCTTGCAGATACAACACTGCATAACCAGTCAATCAGCAGCGAGACAGCATACACCGATCTTGGTTCGACAATGCTGTTCACGGGCTACCTGCCGCAGGCGTTGGCCCTTGGTATTGCCAAGCTTTTCCACTTTGATATCCTGCCTGCGTTTTATTTGGGTCGTATCCTAAATCTTGTCCTGTACGCGGTTCTTGCCTGGCTTGCTGTCAAAATGGCAAAGAAGTTCAAATTATTTTTGGCTGTCATCTCCATGATGCCCATGGCGCTTTACATCTCCGGATCATATAACCCGGACGCCACACTTTATGGCCTATCCCTTGTATTGATTGCCTATTTCATCAATATGTTCTTTGACCGAACACGCAAAATAACCTATAAGGAAATCTTGATTTTTGCTGTGATCTGCGTACTGATTTCCATGAAAAAATATAATTATGCACCTTTCCTTTTCCTGCTGCTTTTCATCCCAAAGGAAAGGTATTCTTCTACAAAAACCAAATATCTGGGGCTGCTGCTGACTTTTGCGATCGTCGCCGCCGCCATCATGGCAATGTTTTATGCCACGACTATAGCGCTCGCCGGCTCAAGCGATGCGCTCGCCGAGGGCGGAATCAATGCTGTCGGTGCCAATATGTACGATCAGTTGCGATTCATGATTGCCAACAAGGGCGCTGTCATCTCTATGTTCATCACCCAGCTCGTCGAAATGTTCGGCGGTACGCTCGAGCAGCTGTTTACTTTTGGCTGGCTCAGTTACTCTACGCCAAGCTTTATCACAATCGCATATTTTGCCTTTATCGCCGTGGTTGCCTTCTGCTATACACGGTATGAGCACGAGCCGCAGCTTACCCTTGGAAATACGCGTGTTTCAATCGGCGGCCGGATCGGCATCCTGCTCATTATGCTTGCCATCACTGTGATCTCCTACCTGATGATGTATCTTGCCTCAACGCCTGTCGGGTTACTTGAGATCTGGGGTATGCAAGGCCGGTATCTTGTGCCGATATTCGCCCTTCTGCCTTTTATTGGTCAAAATGTATTCCCTCTGGTGAGAAAAGATACGCTGGAGCGGTCGACATATAATATCCTTTTCATTGCTATTCTCTTTATCGTTTTTGTACTGCTGAAAACAACAGCGGAGTATTATTGATCAAAACAAAAGGAGCCTTTCTCAAGGCTCCTTATTTTTACTTATATTCCTATTTTACCTATTTAAATCTTTTTCAACATACCCTGTCCTTGCCTAAGTCGCCATTCTTCTGATACCTTCGGGTCATGCGTCCCCCGGTCGGTTCTCGCCGCCCATCCATTCATGCACCGCTTTTCTTTCCTAGAAAATTTTTATTAGCACACAAGCGGACTTTTCCGATACTCTCAGGCACTTATTTTGAAACAACGTATGATTTGTTACACTTTCGGCACCGCACACTCATAAACTTTCCCACGCAACATTAGCGGTTGCTTCTCGCTTACTTGTGTTGGTATCCTCACCGGGCCTATGCCCTGTTTCAGTCTTATTTACGACTGCCGCCGCGGATATTTCCAAACCGTCTCAGACTTTTCAAAAATATTTTTCCGCGATCCCCTTAAGAAACCTCAAAGCCTCTTATTTCGGGTCAGTGTACGTGTGCCCAACATTACAGGTTCCTCACTGTACATCGGCATCACACCCTTTCCATATTCATTGAGAACCTCCTCCGGATCAACATCCGCCAATTCTGTTCTCCTTCTTGTTATTATTATAAACTGTTCTCATCGATCTAAAACAGTTTATTTGATCATTTCAATGATCAAATTTTACTTTTTATTGATCTTCTTGTATTTATATTACATCGGATTTTGTGCTTTTGCAAGAGCAAATTAAAAAAAATTTTAAATTTTTAATGTTCCTTCTTTGATATTGAAAATCCCCTCACAATCGCATATAATATTAAAGTAATTATGCTGATGTGGCTCAGGGGTAGAGCACGTCCTTGGTAAGGACGAGGTCACGGGTTCAAATCCCGTCATCAGCTCCATGTTGCGGTATACGCCGCGTTTCAAAATCCCCGCAAGCAATACCTGCGGGGATTTTTGTTGCCTTTTCTTTGCAAAAAACACCTACGACCTACAATTTCTGTTATAATATTGGCAACACAAGGAGAAAAACGCTATGACAGGACTTATCGACTGCGGAGGCGGGATGCGCGGCGTCTATACCTCCGGCATCTATGACTATTTACTGGATCACAACATCACCATCGATTATGGGATTGGCGTTTCCGCGGGTGCGGCAAACATGATCTCTTATCTGGCCGGCCAGCGCGGTCGCACGCTTACCTTCTTTGAGGAATATACCTTCCGCAGGGAATACATGAGCCTTTCCAACTGGCTGAAAAACAGGAATTACTTAAACCTTGAATATATCTATTCCACCCTGACGAACCGGGGCGGAGAATATCCGCTCGACTACGAGGCTTTTGCAAAAACAGATTGTGATTACCACGTCGTCGCTACAGACGCCCAAACGGGAAACCCAGTCTATTTCACGCGTCAAAATATTTCGCAGGACAGCTACGATGTGTTAAAAGCCTCCAGCGCGATCCCGCTTGCGTGTAAACCCTATCCTGTGGAGGGAAAGCTTTATTTCGACGGGGGCGTTTCCGACCCGGTTCCCTACCAAAAAGCGTTTAATGACGGCTGCGAAAAGGTGGTCGTGCTGATCACGAGGCAGGAAACCTACGTCAAACAAAAGCAAAAGAACTTGCGCCTGCTCGCGTGGGCGCTGCGTAAATACCCGCATATCGTACATCTGCTCGAGCATCGTCACGAAGCGTACAATCAGGCGATTGCAGAAGTCAGGGAACTGGCGGCACAAGGAAAGATACTGCTCGTCGCGCCGTGCGACGAATGCGGTGTCGATACGCTCACCAAGGATAGGGACGCATTTTTAAGATTATACCAGAGAGGGTATGACGACGGTGCAAAGGTCGTCGCTTTTCTGCAAAAAAACAAAAAGCCCTAACCGTTTGGCCAGTGGCTTTCGTCTGTTCCACGAAGGAGGAGAGGGACGGTATCCTGTCGCTATTATCAGGATACCGTCCGGCTATTTCTCTCCCAGTAGTGGATTAGATGGAGTGATCTATCTATAACTTAGAAGGAAAGCTTTGTTATACCGTTTATACTGCTTTGATGCCGTCGCTCATGCTCTCGATGAGAAGCGCACACGATACCGATCCGGCGTCAAGCACGCCGCGCGAACGCTCTCCCAAACGGCTTGCGCGTCCGAATTTCGCAACCAGATCCTTCGTGCTGTCGCGTCCGGCTTTTGCCGCCGCCGTG
>NZ_JAYFPU010000293.1:0-6845 GCF_034927525.1 Christensenella sp. | reverse complement strand
CGGGGTATCCTGCGCGATCTTCACGTATAGCTGCTTGCCCGCGAAAAACGAATCGTCCGGCACGAACGCGCTCACCTTTTCCGCCAGCAGCTCGATGCCGCTTTGCGCCGTGACCGTGATCTTTCCGCTGATTACCACAATGCTGTCATTGTGGATGAGCGCCTCTGCCTGTGAAAACACATTGGGGAACGCGAGCACGTTGATCTGCGCGTACAGGTCTTCCAGCACAAGGTTTGCCATCATTTTTTTCTGCTTGGTGGGGCGGATGCGCGTGGAGGTGATGATGCCGAGCAGCTCCACCTGCTTGCCGTCGTATTCGTACATCGTCATTTCTTCGCTTTGTGTCTGCATGATGTCGCCGATACTTACAGGACGCGCGCTGATCGAGCCTGCGATCTCGTCTAGTGGATGCCCGCTGATGTATAAGCCCGTCATCTCTTTTTCGTACGAAAGCTTTTGTGTTTCCTCAAACTCCGGAATATCCGGCATTGCGATGCTAAGAGCCTCGAATTCGCTCTCTGCGCTGTCGAAAAGTGATATTTGCCCGCTGGCCTGCCGCTTTTTCAGCTGCACCGCGTCCCCGAGCACCTGCTCGTATACCGCGGCGAGCTGTGAACGCTTGTTTTGGAAGCAATCGAAGCAGCCCGATAAAATCAAGCTTTCCAGCCTCTTTTTGTTGAGCACATCTGCGTTTTTATTGACAAAATCCTCAAAGCTTTTATAGCCGCCGCCCCGCCGGATGATCACCTCTTCGATCGCTTCGCCCACGTATGAAATAGCGGAAAGCCCGAAGCGTACGCCGCCGTCTTCCGTCGTGAAGCGCATATCCGAGCGGTTGATGTCCGGCGGAAGAATCGCCGTCCCCGCATGCTTTAGGGACTGGATATATTCCGCGAGCTTTTGCTTGCTCGTGATAAAGCTGTTGAGCAGCGCGGTCATAAATTCGACCGGATAATAGCACTTCAGATACGCCGTCTGATAAGCGACCACAGCATAGGCGCACGCGTGCGACTTGTTGAAGGCGTAGTTTGCGAACGCCATCATCTGGTCGAAAAGCGCCGTCGCTGTTTTTTCATCCATGCCGCGGCGCACCGCACCGTCGACAGTGACTTCACCGTCTTTTTCTTCCCCGTATATAAAGATCCTGCGCTCTTCTTCCAGCACGTCCTGTTGTTTTTTGCTCATGGCGCGGCGCACAAGGTCGCTTCTGGCCATCGAATAGCCCGCCACGTCGCGTACGATGCGCATGATCTGCTCCTGATACACCATACAGCCGTAGGTATCGTTTAAGATAGGTTCGAGCATTGGGTGCGCGTAATGTACGTTCTTATGGTCGTTCTTGCTGCGGATATACTCCGGTATGCTCTCCATCGGTCCGGGCCGGAACAGCGATATCCCGACCATGATCTCGTTTAGGTCGGACGGCTTTAAGTCCTGCATCAGCCTGCGCATGCCGCCGCTTTCTAACTGGAACATACCGTCTGTTTCGCCGCTCGTAATAAGGGCATACACCTTCTGGTCGGTCAGGTCGATATGGTCGATATCAATGTCTATCCCGTGGTTCTCCTTCACCATGCGCAGCGCGTCGCGGATGACTGTCAGCGTCCGCAGCCCTAAAAAATCCATCTTCAGCAGGCCGAGGCTTTCTAGCTTCTTCATCGTGTACTGCGTCATCACGCTCTCGTCCTTGGGGTTCTTTTGCAGGGGCACATAATCTGTGATGGTCGCGTCCGCGATGACGACCCCCGCCGCATGGGTGGATGCGTGCCGCGGCATGCCCTCTAACTTGCGCGCCACGTCGATGACTTGTTTTGCTTCCGGGTTGTTTTGGTATTCCGCCTGCAGCTTCGGGTTGCGCTCCATCGCCTTATCGATGGTCATTTTCAGCTCGAAGGGTACCATTTTGGCAAGCTTGTCCGCGTCGGCAATGCTCATGCGCATCACGCGCGCCACATCGCGGATCACCAGCCGCGCGCCCATCGTACCAAAGGTGATGATCTGCGCGACCCTTTCCTGCCCGTATTTCTGCGTGACATAGTCGATCACTTCCTGACGCCGCTCATAGCAGAAATCGATGTCGATATCCGGCATGCTGATGCGCTCGGGATTTAAAAAACGCTCGAACAGCAAATTGTATTCGATCGGGTCGATGTTTGTGATTCCGAGCGTATAGGCAATGATGCTGCCTGCCGCGCTACCGCGTCCCGGCCCGACCATGATATCGTGTGTTTTGGCAAAGTTCACAAAGTCCCATACAATCAGGAAATAATCTGTGAAGCCCATATCGTTGATGGTATTGAGCTCGTAATCGAACCGTTCCCTGATCTCGGGCGTGATATCGCTGTAACGCTCTTTTAGGCCTTCTTCGCCCAGATGCTTCAAATATTCAAAATTCGTATAGCCGTCCGGCACGGAAAATTCCGGCAGGTGGTTGCTGCCGAATTCGAATTCGAGATTGCATTTTTCCGCGACCTCGCGCGTATTGATGATCGCGTCCGGCACATTGGAGAACAATTGGAACATCTCCTTGGGAGATTTCAAATAAAACTCCTGTCCCTCAAACGCCATCTTGCTGGGCGCGTCGAGGGTCGTGACCGTCTGGATACACATGAGCACCTGCTGTGCGTGCGCGTCCTCCTGATCTACATAATGCACGTCGTTGGTCGCAACGAGCTTGATGCCCGTCTCGTCTGCGAGCTTTAGTATCATCGGGTTGATGCGCCGCTGCTCGGGAATGCCGTGGTCTTGTATTTCCAGATAAAAATCCTCGCCGAACATATCGCGCAGCTTTTCCGCCATCTTTTTTGCGCCATTGTAGTCGTTTTGGCTGAGCAGGCGCTGTACGTCGCCCGCAAGACACGCCGCGAGGCACACAAGCCCCTCCTTGTGCTCTGCGAGCAGGTCGTAATCGATACGCGGCTTGTAATAAAAACCCTCCAGCGAACCGGCGGAGACAAGCTTCATCAGGTTTTTATAGCCCGTCATATCCTTACACAGCAGCACAAGGTGGGCGTATTCTTTGGTGACGGCGTTCTTTTCGAACCGGCTCCCCTGCGCGACATAGACCTCACAGCCGATGATCGGCTTGATTCCGGCTTTTTTCGCCGCCGTATAAAAATCCAGCACGCCGTACATCACGCCGTGATCCGTAATGGCAAGCGCGTCCCTCTTCATCTCTTTTGCGCGCGCGACCAGATCGTCGATACGGCCCGCGCCATCCAGCAGGCTGTATTCTGTATGTACATGTAAATGTGTGAAATCTACCATAACCGTTTTCCTTTTGAGAGAGGTTTTTGGTGCCTTAAAAACTTATGGTTCCAGTATAACACGCGCTCTTTCCATATTGTGCAAAAATTGTGTTAATTTTTTATGTTTTGCGTTTTTTAAACCATACTGTGCCGGGAAGTTTATTTTGTAAAAAGCACCTTTATACTGTATAATGTTGGTATATGTATTTTTTATCACAGAAAGGAATGACAGAAAGATTTTATGGCTTATAAATTGATTGCACTCGATCTTGATAACACATTACTGAACGCAAAAAAAGAAATAACACCGGAAAACCGCAAGGCGATTGCCGCGGCGCGTGAGCAGGGCGTACACATCGTCCTTGCCTCGGGTAGGGCGTTTCCGGGCATCAAGCCCTTACTCAGTGACCTTGGTCTTACCGACTACGTCGTCGCCTGCGGCGGCGCACAGGTCATCGACCCGTGGGAAAACGTGGTGCATTCCATATATCTTCCGCCTATCGGCGCGAAACAGGTCATGCGTTGGGCGGCTGTACGCGACATCCATTTCCAGATCTATCTTGACGAGGGCATCTATTATTTGAAGGATACCCCTTACGCCGACCTGTACCGGAGGCTGTGCTCTTATGGCGGCGTTGCCGACCCGGACATCATGGATATGGAAACGGTTCTGACTTCGAAGATCGTCATGGTGGACGAGGAAGAAAAGATACAGGAATACGAAAGAGAGCTTCGCCCCACCTTTCCTGAATTTGCCTATCCCAAATCTCAGAAGGGATTTTTGGAAGTGATCAGCCCGGACGCGACCAAGGGGAACGCGCTCGCGTTTATTGCGACAAAGCTCGGCATCGAGCCTTCCCAGATCATTGCTATGGGCGACAACTCCATCGACGAAAGCATGGTCGAATATGCCGGCCTTGGCGTCGCCATGGAAAATGCAACGGACAATTTAAAGAGTATTGCCAATTATGTCTGCGGCACGTGCGAGCAAAGCGGTGTTGCGGAAGTGATCAACAAATACATTTTGGGGGTGTAGCGTTATGAAACGTGTCATCAAAATAGCTGATCTTGCACAGGCGATCAATTTGAGCACCATATATGTAGGCAAGCGGGATACCGCCGAAATCGATTCGAGCGACTTAAACCGTCCCGGACTCCAGATGAGCGGTTTTTTTGAATATTTCGCCGTCAACCGCATCCAGCTTTTTGGCATGGTGGAAATGACCTATTTGCAGACACTCGACCCGCAGACACGGCTTGAACGTCTCGACCGTTTCTTCTCTCACCCGATCCCGTGTGTGCTTATCGGGCGCAACTTAACGCCTCCCGACGAATTTCTGGAATGCGCGCGTAAATACGATGTGCCGGTGCTGATGTCCGGCCTCACGACAACTAAATTAAGCCATAAAACGTCCATTTATCTGGATGAATTATTGGCACCCGTCATCTCCCGCCACGGCGGCCTGATGGACGTATACGGCGTGGGCATGTTCATCACGGGCGACAGCGGCGTGGGCAAGAGCGAGACCGCACTCGAGCTTGTGAAGCGCGGACACCGTTTTGTCGCGGACGACGTGGTGGAGATACACAAGCTTTCCGACGATACGCTCGTCGGCCAGTCGCCGGATATCATCCGTCATATGATGGAGATCCGCGGGCTTGGCATCATCGACGTTTCTGTGTTATACGGCATGGGCAGTGTGGTACGCGAAAAGTCCATCACGCTTTCCATTCACTTAGAGCCGGGCGATGTGCGCGATATCGACCGTCTGGGTACGGCGGATAACCACATCACGCTGCTTGGCATCAAGGTGCCGCAGATCACGCTTCCCGTGCGCCCCGGGCGTAACCTTGCCATTGTGATGGAAGTAGCGGCTATGAATTTCCGCTTAAAGAGCATTGGTCAGGGCGGCGGCGAATGGCTGGCGCAAAATATTATGGATGTGGTACAGCAGTCATGACGCAAAACGAACTGATTGCCGCATTTGTAGCCATTTTAGGTGCGGACAGGGTTCTTGTGAACGAACCCATGAAAAACCATACGACATTCAAAACGGGCGGCGACGCTGCGTTGCTGCTCGTCCTTAATACGGAAGACGAGCTGATTTCCGCCCTGCGCATCTTAAGGCAGGAGAACGTTCCTTATACGCTCATTGGCCGCGGCTCTAACCTTCTTGTTTCGGACGAAGGACTTAAGGGCGTTGTTTTAAAGCTTGCGGACGGCTTTGATGAAGTAAGTGTAACAAAAGACGGCCTTGTATATGCACAGGCGGGCGCGACGCTTCGCAGCATATGTTTGGAGGCGATCTACGCCGGGCTTTCCGGCCTCGAATTCGCGGGCGGTATCCCCGGCTGCTTGGGCGGCGGTATTTCTATGAACGCTGGAGCTTACGGCGGTGAATTAAAGGACGTTACAGAATATGTGCGCGTATTGACGCCCGACCTTAAGGTGCAGACGCTCAGCAATGAACAGATGCAGTTTTCCTACCGCAAAAGCGCGGTGCAAAAGAGCGGTTGCGTGATCCTCGGCGCGGCCTTTCGTTTGACGCCGGGCGATGCGGACGAATGTATGGAAACCTTCAACTGCTTAAACGCACGGCGCAAGGAAAAACAGCCTTTGAACTTCCCCAGCGCAGGCAGTACCTTCAAGCGCCCACAGGGAAATTATGCGAGCGCCCTGATCGACGAGTGCGGCCTCAAGGGGTTTGCCATCGGCGGCGCACAGGTTTCCGAGAAGCACGCGGGGTTTATTATTAACACAGGAGAGGCCTCGTCGCGCGACATCTATGAGCTTATCTGTTATGTGCGGCAGGAAGTGCTGAAAAAAACCGGTGTTATGCTGGAGCCTGAGGTCAGGCTGTTGGGTGAATTTTAGAAAATGATTGAGATAGCTTGGGACACACATACGCATACGATACACAGCCACGGTACGGGTACGGTCGAGGACAACGTTCGTGCGGCGATACAAAAGGGCTTTACGAAGATCGTGATCAGCGATCACGGTGTGGGGCATCTTTTTTATAACATCCGTGATGTGGACGCTTATTTGAAGGACATCGACGCCATGCGTAAAAAGTACAAGAACGATATTGAGGTGCTTTCGGGCGCGGAGATGAACCTGCTTTCCGCAGAGGGCGACATCGATCTGCCCGAGCAGCTGACAGATGCTTTTGATATCAACCTGATGGGATATCACAAGCTGGCGCGCTTTCGGGGACTTAAGAACAAGCTGCATTTTTTGCTTCCCAAAAGCAGCAGCGAGGCGGCTGTCGCACGCAACACACAGGCCTACATCAACGCTATGGACAGATACCGCATTGATATCATCACGCACATCGGCTATGGTATCCCTGTCGATAAGCTCGCGGTTGCACGGCACGCCGCAAAGGTAGGGACTGCGCTTGAGATCAACGCCAAGCATCCGGAATTTACGACGGAGGAGTTGATCGAGTGCGCGAAGACGGGCGTATTGTTTTCCATCGGCAGCGACGCCCATTCCACGGATCGCATCGGCGATTTCGCTCCCGCCCTCAAAAAGGCGGAGGAAGCGGGGATCGCTGAAAAGCAGATCATCAATGCAAGGAGAAATGAACCATG
>NZ_JAYFPU010000131.1:0-3166 GCF_034927525.1 Christensenella sp. | reverse complement strand
ACCCGGATACCACGCGCAACAACGTCGTTTTCCCCGCGCCATTCGGTCCCAGAACACCCACCATGCCGCTGTCAAACGTCAGGGAGATATTGTACAGAATAGGCGTATCATCTATGGTAATATCCACATTTCTGATCTCAATGCCCATCGTCTATACCCCCTTCCTGCCGCGCCGCAGCAAAAAGATAAAGAACGGCACGCCCAGTATGGACGTCACGATACCCACAGGCATCTCCTGTCCGCTCAATATGACGCGCGCAATAATATCGCACACAAGTAAATAAGCGCCCCCGCCCACAAAACACAAAGGCATCAGTTTTTTATTATCCGGCCCTGCAATCATGCGCAAAAGATGCGGCACCATCAGCCCTACAAAACCGATGATCCCGCTCACCGACACCGCGACCGCAGACAGCAGCGAGGTCAGTATCAGTATGTTCCTGCGTGTCTTATGGGTATCCACGCCTAAACTACGCGACACCTCGTCCCCGTTGAGCATGATGTTTAAAGGCTTTGCATAGAACATCAGCAGCGTCGAGCAAACAAGGATCGCTGGCAGCGCGATGGTAATCTTTTCCCACGACATGCTCGCTAAGCTGCCCATATTCCACATCACGACACTTTCCATCTTGTCGCGGTTAAGAAGCATGATCAGGTAAATAATAGCCGAAAACATAGCGCTCATGGAAAAACCGGACAACAGCAGCGAAAAAGTCGATACCTTACCGCGTATGCGCGAAATGTTATACACCACAAACACGGCAATCAGAGCGCCTAGAAAGCTGAATACGGCAACTGTTCCCGCGCCAAACACTGTAGCTGTCGTCAAAAACGTCATGGCGACCGTTGCCCCCAGCGCCGCGCCGGACGAAACACCCAGCACAAACGAATCCGCCATCGGGTTTTTAAACACGCCCTGCAGGCAGCATCCTGAAACAGCCAGCGCCGCTCCCACCAAAAACGCACCGATCGCACGTGGCAGACGAATATTCATAAAGATATTGTACACGGCGTCAGAAGCCGTACCGTCAAGAACTTTCACAAACTCCGCAAACGAAAAGCCCGAGCTTCCCACAAAAAAGGCGCACACAAAGGCGGCAATGCCGCCTAAGATGAGCGCCAGTAAGATCACCTGAAATTTTACAGGCTTTTTGGCCATACGTTAACCTCTTTGAACTTATTTATTCAAAATCTCGCTGATCTCAAGGATCGCCTCGCCGATGCGCGGGCCGGGGCGTGTGAATACGTCCGCGTCTATTGCATATACATTCCCATTTTTGACAGCAGTCAAATCCTTATATCCAGCGATCTTTGCCAAGTCCTCCGTGCTGCCCATACTCCCATCCATCAAAATGATGTCCGGGTCTGCCGCCGCAAGGTCTTCCAGCGAATACTCGATCCACGGGGCGGGCTGGTCTGCCGTCACGCACTTGCCACCAGCAAGCTCGATCATCGTATTGATGAAGCTGCCAGGGCCGCTCGTCCAGTTGCCCATATCGCCATAGCTCATCGCATAATAAACAGTCTTTTCCTCCGCCGGCTTTTTATCCTGCGCATTTTTCACGACCGTGTCAATACCGACTGCCAGTTGCGCCGCCTCGTCCTGTGCGCCTACAACTTCTCCCACCAGCTCAATGGATTTCGAAATATCTTCAAATGTCGTCGCTTCCACGACTACCACCGTGATGCCCAGCTCTTTTAACTTATCGACCGCATCCTGCTGCAGGCCGATCCCTGCCAGCACAACATCCGGTTCTTTTGCCGCAACTTTTTCCACATCCGGCCCATTGAAGTCCCCTACGATATCAATGCTCTGCGTAATTTCCGGATAGTTCGAATTCGCGTCGATACCTACCAACTGCTTGGATGCACCCAGCGCGCATACGATTTCTGTGCCCGCAGGCGTCAAGGAAACGATCTTATCTGCTTTTTCGACGGCAACTTCATTGCCTGCCATATCTGCGACGGTCACTCCCGCCGCAACAGAGGCAGACTCCGAAGGCTGTACCGATTCAGACGGCGCCGCTGTTGTGCTCGTGCTTGCCTCCGCGCTTTGCGACGACGCTGCCGGTACAGGCTGTGCGCATGCTGCAAATACGGCGACCGCAAGTAATACGCATACCAATAGTGAGATGATTTTTCTGTTCATATAACATACTTCCTTTCCATTTTTACCATCAAGCACATTGGCGTCACGCACGGGCGTTTCGTTACATAAAAAAACACCTTTCCGGCTGATGCAAAAAGGCATTACGCGCTTTTGTTCTTCCCGCCGAAGAAAAAAACTTCCCGATTCATGGCAGGTCTTCCGGCTTGACTTCATTGCGGCTTGTGCGCCTTCCCGGCTTTCACCAGTGGCTAACCTGCACAAACGCTCCGTCATACGGCAGCGGTGGGCTGCAGCGGCATACGCTTTCCCTATTATCCGGTCTCCCGGCACCATAAATGCTTTGATGATTCTTTCATATCATACCACACCTCCCGTCTTTTCGCCATCCCCATTTTGCAGTATAATGAATAAAAAGAGGGGGAGTTTTATGATCATCGAAATCATCCAAAAGAGGACGCGTGAGCAAAACCTGTTCGAATTTAACGAAAACGGCAAAACGCTTTATCTCACCCGCCTGCCGTGGCGAAGCGTTTCCCCGCCCTTGCCGCACGAAAAATTCCATACCCTCACCTTAGACAGCCCGCGCCGAGAGCCGCTTTTTTCCCTGCGCTTCCAACCGTTCGACGAGATTTGCTCATTTCCGTTTACAACGAATAAACGCTATGATGCGTATACCGTAACGGGAAAATACGGCCTTGCCGGGTCGTTTTATGCCATGTCAAACGGTCGTCTCGAAAACGAGATATACTTGACCTGCCAAAATAAATTATTTACCTGCTATGACCGTGCACAAGGGTCGCGCCGCCTGCTTTCCATTTTCCATATGGGCAGCCAGTGCGCACAGGTCACCTCGCCGCTCTCAGAGCAAGGATTTGACCGGGCGTACACCCTGCACATCGCTCCAAGATTCGACTATTTGTTGCCTCTGCTGTGCTTCTTTACATTATATTGGGACTTTGAATCGGATGACAGGACGGGTTTTTATCCAAGCGCCCACACTGTTTCGTGGCAATATTCCTTCAAAACCGATCATTACGATCCCGACTGGATCAAAAA
>NZ_JAYFPU010000359.1:0-7750 GCF_034927525.1 Christensenella sp. | reverse complement strand
GTTTTTGAAAAAGCTGACGAAACCATGTGGGAATGCATTAACTGTGGCCACCTGGTCATGGGTAAGAAGGCCCCTGAGGTTTGCCCGGTATGCTTTAAAGCCCAGAGCTATTTTGAAGTGCATACGGAAAATTATTAAAATAAAAGAAGAAAAGCCATACGCAATCGGCTTTTCTTCTTTTATTTTTCGTATTCCGGCTTATAAAAATTCACCAGTCGCGACAATATCAATACCTGTATTGCAGATATTTGAAATAATGGTATCGTAACATCTAACGCCTTTATTCACCGTAACTTTCCTGATCTCTTCCATGCAATCCATCATTCTTTCTTTGGGAATTGGTCTTTGGGATCGAACTGGGAGCAGTGGCGTATGGGTACTGCTTGTTCTAACCGTCGATGTCAAAATTCGAACGGGATGGGAAAACTCATTGGTGCCATACTCCAATCCTCGCTTACATCCATAGCCTTGGATATCGTCAATGCGTTCACCTTCACCATCTACGGTGATCAGACACCCCATTGGACAAACGGTACAGATAATTTTCTTTTGCATTTTCTTATGCCTCCTTCACAACGTCAATGGTGAATGGGCCATCCATGAGTTTTTCAGTATCAAATTTAATTTTCTCGATTTCTCCCGGATTAACCCGTTGTACTTTACGCTTCGCAATGACGGTCCCACCACTTTTTGCCTGAATGACAACATCCTTCTCCGGTGATAGTACTCTAAAGAAAAGATGGACCTCTTCATTTTTCCCGCCGCATTTTATATTCTGGGGACACAGATAGCGGACATTATTTCCTGGGCTGGTTTTAATGGTGCCCTTCCCTTCCGGCAAGGCTCCCATGGCGTATTGTGCTGCAAACCTTCCGGCCTTGGCACTTTCTTCTGTGACATTATCCACCAAGTCGTTGACATGGACGACATTCCCACAGGCAAAGATATTATCCTCGGTGGTCTGCATATATTGGTTCACCACCGGTCCTCCGGTTACCGATGATATTTCAATCCCAGCCTGTCCTGAAAGCTCGTTTTCCGGGATGAGCCCGACGGAAAGCAAAATGGTATCACAGGGGATAAAGGTCTCTGTTCCAGGAATGGGCTTCCGGTTTTCATCCACCTTGGCAATCTCAACACCTTCCACCCGACGGTATCCCTTTATTTCAGTAATGGTATGGCCTAGCATCAGTGGGATGCCAAAGTCATCCAGGCATTGGACTTTATTCCGGGTAAGGCCCGCCAGATAGTCCATGATTTCCACCACAGCCAGAACCTCTGCCCCTTCCAGGGTCATCCGTCTCGCCATAATCATCCCAATATCACCAGACCCTAGGATGACGACCTTCTTTCCCACCATTTCATTTTCCCGATTGACCAGGCGTTGGGCTGAGCCTGCGGTATAAATGCCTGCTGGACGTGTCCCAGGAATCATGATGCTTCCCCTGGTCCTCTCCCGGCAGCCCATTCCCAATACAATACTGGCTGCCTGAACCTTCATTAATCCATGGCTTTTATCGATACAGATAATGCTTCCCTCCTGGGGATTCACCTCCAGGACCATGGAATTTAAAATCGGTTCTACCCCGAGATCCAGTGCTTCTTTTACAAACCGTCCGGCATACTCCGGCCCCGTCAGCTCTTCTTTGAAATAATTGAGACCAAAGCCTGGGTGAATACACTGCTGGAGGATACCCCCCAGGGTTTCATCCCGTTCGATAATCACAACTTTCTTTGCCCCTTCTTTTTTAGCCGCAACCGCCGCCGATAGTCCGGCGGGGCCACCGCCAATGACCGCTACATCACATTTCATATCTAACATTATTCTATACCCTCCCCTATTTTACTTTCCGGGTGACCATATAGGAGCCATCCAGATTTTTATTAATTTCCTCGGTGGGTACGCCCAGCTCCCGAGCTAGAATTTCAAGGACCTTCGGTCCGCAGAAGCCACCCTGGCAGCGTCCCATTCCCGCTCGGACACGGCGTTTAACGCCGTCCATCGTACGGGCACCTAATGGACGATGAATGGCCTCCAGAATTTCACCCTCAGTAATGGTTTCGCAGCGGCAGACAATATTGCCATACAGGGGGTTCTCCTTGATGATGGCTTCCTGTTCTTCCCGACTCATCTCATGAAAACAGGGGATTCCCTTCCGCTCTGAAATAAAATGCTCCTTCAAAGTCAGGTCCCAACCAATGGCTTTAACCTGCTCCGCCACATATTTTGCAATGGAAACCGATAGTGTCAGCCCTGTGGAGCGTACCCCAGAGAGATTGACATATCCATCTAAATCATCGTATGTATCCACATGGAGACCCTCTGGATTTCGATTGGGACGAAGGCCGCTGTATTCCGTAATGGCATCCCGCACATTTACCCCAGGAATCATTTTCTTGACATCGGCCAGAATGCTATCGAGGCCTTCGGTAGTTACCCCTGTGTTTTCTTTATCGTCCAAATCCTCTGCTGTTGGGCCCACTAACATATTCCCATGAATCGTGGGTGTCATCAATTTTCCCTTGGTGACCTTTGTTGGAATGGGAAGAACGATATTCTTCACCTGGCAGGACGTTTTTTTATCCAGGATATAGAACTGACCCCGTCTGGGGACGACCTTATAATCTGCCTTTCCCACCATAGCAGCGATATCATCACAATGAAGGGCTGCCGCATTGATGACACAGTCTGCTTTAATGGTTCCCTTTGTGGTAACGACTCCCTGAACTTTACCACCCTCCGTCAAAATATCCGTCACCTCTGTTTCCAGCAGGAATGTGGTGCCATTGGCATGGGCATTTTCCGCTAAAGCCTGGACAAAAATGAAGGGATCGATGAGGCTTTCCCTGGGAATAAATAATCCGCCCTTAACCTCAGGATTCAGATTTGGTTCCTTTTCCAGAATTTCTTCCCTGGACAGGTATTCTACATCGTACACATGGTTTTTAAAGGCCTTCTCTTTAATGGCCGGCAGCTGCTCGAACTGCTCTTCCGTAATGGCTGGTAAAATCGCGCCGATACGATGGAAGGGAATATCTAAATCCTTGGTCAATTGGTCGTACATGGGATTTGCGGCGACCACCAGCTGGGATTCTAAGGTTCCCGGCTTTGCATCATATCCGGTGTGGATGATGGCACTATTGGATTTAGAGGCATCCCCTCCAACGTCATCCCGTTTATCCACAACGATAACCCCGATATCGTATTTTGATAATTCCCGTGCAATGGCACAGCCAACGGCTCCCGCCCCGATAATGATAATATCTGTTTCTTGCATTTCTTCCTCCATTAATTTTTAATTTTCATCCCAATCTTTTGCCCGTTCCACAGCTTTATGCCAATGGTGGAGCAGACGTTCCCGTGTGGCATCGTCCATATTCGGCTCATACCGTTTGTAGAGCTTCCAATTGGAGGATAGATCCTCTAAGCTTTCATAATCCCCAATGCCATAGGCTGCCAGATAGGCTGCCCCCAATGCCGTTGTTTCCGTTATGACGGGAACATCGACAGGAATCCCCAGGATATCGGCCTGAAACTGCATCAAAAACTCATTGGCAACTGCGCCTCCATCCACTCGCATAACCTCTATGGGAATGCCAGAATCCCGTTCCATGACATCCAGATTATCCTTTACCTGATATGCTTCGCTTTCCAGCGTCGCCCGAACGAGCTGCTCCCTTGTCGTTCCTCCTGTAATACCAATAATAGTCCCTCTGGCGTATTGATCCCAATGGGGCGCCGCCAGACCTGCAAAGGCCGGTACAAAATAAACGCCCCCTGTATCCTCAACGGCCTTCGCCATAGCTTCTGTTTCTGCGGCATCTGCAATAATTTTCAACTTGTCCCGAAGCCACTGAACCGCTGCCCCTGCAATATAAATACCACCATCCAGTGCAAAGGTCATCTGATGATCATCCAACCCCCAGCCTACAGTAGTTAGCAACCCATTTTGGGAATAAACGGGACTGCTTCCGGTATTCATGAGCATAAAAGCGCCAGTACCATAGGTTGTTTTGACCATGCCAGGGGTAAAACAGGCTTGTCCAAAAAGTGCCGCCTGCTGATCCACCGTCGAACCGGATATTTTAACCCGACCTCCAAAGAAATCCAGGGGGTCCGTTTCTCCATAAACCTGGGCACTATCGCAAATTTCCGGAAGAATATCCTTGGGAATACCGAGAATTTCTAAGATTTCGTCATCCCACTGACCAGTATGTATATTAAAGAGCATGGTTCTGGACGCAGTGGACTGATCGGTGACAAACACACGCCCATGGGTCAGTTTCCAGATCATCCAGGAATCCAAGGTTCCTGCATTAATCCGATGCCGCTCAATATCTTTTTGAACCCCTGGTACATTATCAATAATCCACTTTATTTTAGTCGCGCTGAAATAAGCATCGACGACCAATCCTGTCTTTTCGCGGATCATATCTCCATATCCTGCTTTGATTTCATCTGCATCCCGGGCGGTTCGGCGATCTTGCCATACAATGGCACGATATACAGGCTTACCGGTGACATTATCCCAGAGCACTACGGTTTCTCCCTGATTATCCAGTCCCATACATTTGATATCATCCATGGTAATCCCGGCATCCCCTAGCCCCATTTCTACAGACTCCCTAAGGCGATCCCAAATTTCCATAGCATCATGTTCTACCCATCCAGGCTGGGGATAATATTGGGTATGTTCTTTATAACCGCGCCCTACCTGGTTCCATTCTTCATCCAACAATAAGGCTGTGGTCCCTGTGGTTCCCTGATCAATCCCTAAATAATATTTTTTACTCATCACACACCATCTCTTTCTTAAGGATCATTTCGCTTTCTGCTTCTTCATCGCTCATGTTTTTACTAAAGGCAATGGCCAGGGCGATGGCCAATATTCCAGCGGCAATCTTCCCGATGACCACAGGGGTAATCATTGTCGGTTCAACCCCTGCAGTAAAGCCTAAATGATCTCCCAATGCGGCTGTCGCTGGCACTAACCATGCCGTATTGACAATTTTTCCCTTAGGGTTCATATCCTTCATCATTTTGTAAACCGGAACCGAGTTAGCCAGAGTAAAAACGAGTCCTGCTGCACTGGTAGCGTCCATTCCTATTTTCCCGCCTAAAAAATTCAGCGGCTTATCCAGAACCCGGGTTAAAATCGCTAAAACCGGGAAGGTCCCCAGCAGGACGATGCCGATGCCTGCAATAGCCTGCATCCCATCCATAATGGGTGCCATCCCCGGGATAATAACAACCCCAGTGATATACTCAAAGGCGGCACATGCCAGGCCAATATAGATAATAATTGTGATAATTTTGCCAAAGATCATACATCCACTGGTCATTTTTTTAGGGATAAACTTTAATCCAACAACCAGTAAAATCGAAAGAATAATAACCGGGATAGTATTTCTAAGAACCATCATAAAATCAAATCCTGCAATAAGACCGCCTATAATACTGCCGACAGGAATGGTAATGAGGCCAATGAGTAACCCCTTACAGAAGTAAGGCTGATCCTTTTTTTCAATGAGGCTAAGCCCTACTGGAATCGAAAAAACCAAGGTACATCCCAACATTGATGCGACGATATTCCCTGATAACAAGCCGGCTTCTTTGTTCTGGGCCAAGGCTGTCGCCAGGGAATAACCGCCCATATCGTTTGCCAGAATTGAGGCAAACATGGCAGGATCGGCCCCCATAGCTTCAAATACCGGAATAATGGCCGGTCCCAATACCTTTGCAATAATGGGTGCGAGACAGACAATCCCTACCATTCCCAAAGCTAATGGCCCCATGGCATTAAATCCCTCATCAAATTTCTCACCCAAGCCAAAATGATTTCCTGTTACCTTGTCAATGGCACCCACCAATAAGCCGATTGCCATGATCCATAATATTACTTTATCAAAAGACATTTTCTGTTCTCCTTTATCTCCTATAGAAAATGTATATTCAGTTGTATTTATCGATTGTGTAGCCCCCCGGCTAATCCTCAATCAATGGGTTCAATTCGAAAGACAACTGGCCGAAATCCATCCGTACAGCTCGCAATCTGAGATTTCTTATCCACGGTTCCGATACATTCCATATTATTGCGAACGAAAATAATATCTTTGAAAATATCCGCCCAAGCCCATGTACAAAATCCCTCCGGTACTGTCCTGCCATCGGTGATATATTCGTCACCTTCTTCAAATTTTCCACAGATGCCAATGGCGTCCTTCCCCGCAAATTGGTTGACAATATCTGGTAGCAGTAGTTTTTTTAGAACCGTAATCTTTACTTTTTCTGACATGATTTCCTCCTCTTCAGTGTCGCAGGCCTGCAACTGGTTCACAACGCTCTCCGTTGATGTCGTAAGGATATCAGGTTGGATTATGTGTGTCAACGCACCTATTGTGCTGAAAATCACCCTATTTTTTGTATGTTTGTGTGTAATCGCAATACAATCACACAATAAAAAAGCCGTCTCTCAGACGACTTTTCTTCCGATAAGGGAGACGACTCCTTGCTCTTTTAATTGGTTCACCATTTTCACCGGTGTGCGATCATCCGTTACGATATAATCAAAATCGGAAATCGCGCAAATTTTGTTCAGAGCTGTCACTCCAAACTTACTATAATCTGCCAGCCCAATGAGCATCTGGCCACTGTGGATGAAATACTTTCTTAAGTTAGCCTCCTCCATATGGTAATCACTGACGCCCTTCTCCCCATCAATTCCTCCGATTCCCAGGAACACCTTATCCACGTTAAAACGGCTGATCATCTCCTCGGCCCAGCAGCCTGAGCTGGAAAGCTCTCCTTGCCGAACCTCTCCGCCGACAATAAGAGTCCGAATATCTGCACTTTTTTTCAACTCAACAACAATGGGAATCGAATTGGTCAGAACCGTTAGATTTTTAAAGGTATGAAGGTGCTTGGCAAATTCTAAAGTTGTGGTTCCGACATCAATGATGATGGTGTCTCCGTCCTCCACCAAGGCAGTAGCGGCCAGGGCGATTTTCTTCTTTTCTTCAAAATTTTTAATGCCACGTCCACCGTATTCTGGCTCAATGCCGTGAAGACGCTTTAGAATTGCACCGCCGTAAACACGGCTTAGGTAGCCCTCCTCTTCTAAAAATTCTAAATCCCTACGGATGGTTTCCATCGAAACTTTAAACATTTGTTTAAGGTCTTTCGCCTTAACCATCCTGTTTTCCTTGAGAAGCTTTAAAATGATCTCCTGTCTCTTGTTTTTCATTTCCTCTTTCCCCTGTGGTATTTTTTCCATTGCACACATCCTATCCAACCTAATTTTTACCCTTAATTTTATTGATTCTTAAACCGATTAAATGTCATCAAAAAATTCATCGTACACCCACATCCATCTCCATATTTTTTCATTATTACATTTATCCTCTGCTCTTACCTTAAAGAATCAGAGGTTTTCTTTTCATTCTTTTTTTATCCCTTGCAGTTGCACACTCCAGGCATCAAATTTCCCGCTGGATGACTATAAACCACCCTTAGGTACCAATAATCCTTCTCCTCCAGCTGATTTACTTCTTTGCCATCTCCCTTCTGAACCAGGGCAGTGGTACGCCACATCCCCTTTGTTGGTAAAGATTAAGAAAATCCGAATATAATAATGTCACATCGATGGTTGTTGGCACCAGCTTCCATCTGAAGGAGGTTTTCCATGATTAAAAATAAATGGTATGCAATCCTGTCCTCCCGAGAGGTTAAAAAGGGGAAATTAACGGGCGT
>NZ_JAYFPU010000327.1:0-8534 GCF_034927525.1 Christensenella sp. | reverse complement strand
GAATGCGAGACGAACCAGAAAAAGAAGACTGATGCAAAAAAAGACAGTTAATGTGATTGGCGCGGGGCTGGCGGGATGCGAATGTGCGTACCAGCTTGCAAAGCGCGGGATCGCGGTGCGGCTTTATGAAATGAAACCGCAGAAAAGGACGCCGGCGCACAGTGCGGACGGTTTTGCGGAACTCGTTTGCAGTAACTCGTTTCGCTCGGACAGGATCCACAATGCACCGGGACTCCTAAAGCAGGAAATGCGGCTTTTAGGCAGCCTGGTCATGCGGGTGGCGGACGAAAACCGGGTGGCGGCAGGCGGCGCGCTTGCTGTCGACAGGCAGGCATTTTCTGCGGCGGTGACAAAAGCGATAGCAGAAAACCCTGATATTGAGGTGATCGGGCAAGAGGTTACAGATCTCGGCCGTTTTACGGATGAAATTGTGGTGATTGCGAGCGGACCGCTGACATCGGATGGCCTTGCGCAAGAAATACGAAAGCTGGGCGGGGAAGAATATCTGCACTTTTTTGATGCGGCGGCGCCTATCGTTTCAGCGCAGAGCATCGATATGGATCATGCGTTTTTTGCTTCGCGCTATGAGCATGGCGGGGACGATTATGTGAATTGTCCAATGACGCGTGAAGAATATGAGGTTTTTTACCGTGAGCTGGTGGCGGCACAATGTGCGCAGATGCACGGTTTTGAAAAAGAAGGTGTGTTCGAGGGTTGTATGCCCATCGAAACGATGGCAGGGCGCGGACATGATACGATGCTGTTCGGGCCGTTGAAGCCAAAGGGACTGACCGACCCGAAGACAGGCAGGGAGCCGTTTGCCGTTGTACAGCTGCGTAGGGAAGACGAGAACGGAAGTATGTATAATCTGGTGGGGTTCCAGACGCATCTTAAGTTTGCGGAGCAGTCACGCGTGTTTGGGCTGATCCCGGCGCTTAAAAACGCGGAGTTTTTGCGCTACGGCGTGATGCATCGTAATACATTTTTGAATGCTCCTAAAATGCTGGACAGGTATTATCGGCTCAAGAAGCAGCCGAATATCCGTTTTGCGGGGCAGATCACGGGTGTGGAGGGTTATGTGGAAAGTGCATCGAGCGGGCTCATGGCAGGGATCTTTACAGCGTATGAGCTGCTTGAAAAACCGCTGCCGGAATTTGATGACGATACGGCAAGCGGCGCTTTGTGCAATCATGTTTGTGGTGCGGTGACATCAAATTTCCAGCCGATGAACATCAATTTTGGGATCATACGCCCCTTGGGGGAAAAGGTGCGGAAAAAGGAAGAAAAAAATACGCGCATCGCTTTGCGGGCGCTTAAGAAAGTAGAGCAGACGATAGAGGAGTTTTCGATCGTTTGAGCGGAGGACAATCATGTTAAAAGCAACGACAATACTGGCAGTAAAGATAGGGGACAGCTGCGCGATCGCCGGGGACGGACAGGTCACGATGGGCGAGAGTGTTATTATGAAAAAGAGCGCGACGAAGGTGCGCCGGATTTTTGGCGACAAGGTCGTGATCGGTTTTGCGGGCAGCGTGGCGGATGCGTTCGCTTTGTCCGAGAAATTTGAAGCGAAGCTAGAGGAATACGGCGGCAGTTTGCAGCGTGCGGCGGTAGAGCTGGCGCAGGAATGCCGCAGAGATAAGGCAATGCGGAAGTTAGAAGCGATGCTGATCGCGGCGGACAAGGAAAACCTGTTGATCATTTCCGGTACGGGCGAAGTGATAGAGCCGGACGACGGCGTATTCGCGATCGGTTCGGGCGGAAACTATGCCCTTTCGGCGGCGCGTGCGCTGATGCAGAATACGGAGCTCTCGGCAAAGGAAATCGCATATAAAGGGCTTAAAATAGCAAGCGAGATATGCGTATATACCAACGACAATATTAAAGTGGAAGAGGTGTAGGTGAGTATATGTCATATTTAACGCCAAAAGAAATCGTAGCGGCGCTCGATAAATATATCGTCGGACAGGACAAAGCGAAACGTGCTGTGGCGATCGCACTTCGTAACCGCTACAGGAGAAGCAAGCTAGACGAAGATATGCGCGAGGAGATCACACCAAAAAACATCATTATGATGGGGCCTACAGGCGTGGGCAAAAAGGAGATCGCGCGCAGACTTTCCAAACTGATGGACGCACCGTTTATCAAGGTAGAGGCGACGAAGTTTACAGAAGTCGGTTATGTGGGACGTGATGTGGAATCGATGATCCGCGATCTTGTGGAGGCTTCGATCCGTATGGTCAAGCAAAACCGTTTTGAAACAGTAAAAGATCGTGCCGCGCAGAACGCGGAAGACCGTCTGGTGGATATTCTTGTACCCAACAAGCAGGCAAGGCAGAACAGCAATCCTCTGGGGATGCTGTTTGGCGCGCCGCAAATTGAAGCGCCCCCGGCAGAGTCGGACGAGGAAAAACAAAAAAGGGTTTCGAGAAGGGATGAAGTGCGGGCAAACCTGCGCGCAGGCAAGCTTGACAGCCTGATGATCGAGATAGAGGTCGAAGTGTCGCAGAATATGGGTATGGAGATACCCGGCATGGGCGGCGAGAGCATGGGAGACCTTCTTTCGGGCATCCTGCCGACCAAGACAAAAAAACGCAAGGTGAGCGTACCGGAAGCGCGCAAGATTTTGGAGCAGGAAGAAGCGGAAAAGCTTATCGATATGGACGAGGTGACGCAGACGGCGATCGAACGTGCGGAACAGGACGGCATCATCTTTTTGGATGAGATCGATAAGGTAGCGGGCAAAGGTATGGGAAGCGGCCCGGATATATCGCGCGAGGGCGTGCAGAGGGATATCCTTCCTATTGTGGAAGGAAGCACGGTCGTTACCAAATACGGCCCGGTCAAAACGGACTATATGCTTTTTATTGCGGCAGGGGCTTTCCATGTGGCGAAGATTTCCGACCTGATCCCGGAGCTGCAAGGACGTTTTCCGATCAAGGTCGAGCTTGAAAACCTGACAAAAAAGGAATTCGAACAGATTTTGACACAGCCGAAGAACGCGATCACAAAGCAGTATGAAGCGCTTTTATTGGCGGATGGCGTGAATCTTGTGTTTACACCGGAAGCGTTGAAAAAGATTGCGGAATTTGCGCAGATCGTAAATGAAAGCACGGAGAACATCGGTGCGCGCAGGCTGCATACCATCATGGAGAACCTGTTAAACGACATCTCTTATAACGCAAGTGGCCTGGAGCCGGCGGTGGAGGTCGTTATTGACGAAAATTATGTGGTGGAGCATCTGAAAAACGAAGAACAATACCAGAACCTGCAGAAGTTTATCCTGTAGGCAAGGAACGGATATTGATAAAGGAAAAAATGTGAATTGGAAGTGTTTATGTTATAATGGATACAAATAGAAAGAGAGATAATAATTTGGAACAAAAGAATCATAAGGCGAAGAAACCGGAGCATCAACAGAAAAAGAACGAGAAAAAATCGGTTCCTTCCCTAAAAATCATACCGCTTGGCGGGATCGGCGAGATCGGTAAAAACATGACGGTGATAGAGTACGGAAACGACATCATCGTTGTTGACGCTGGCATGATGTTTCCGCGGGAAGAAATGCTGGGTGTCGACTATGTAATCGCGGATACGACGTATCTGCAAAAGAATATTGATAAGATCAGGGGAATCTTTTTTACGCATGGGCATGAAGACCATATCGGCGGCGTGCCTTATATCTTGCAGAAAATGAATGTACCGATGTATGGATCTACCCTGACGATGGCGCTGATCGAGGCGAAGCTGACGGAGCATCCGGGTGTTGTGCCAGACATCCATGTCGTAGGGAACGGCGAAAAAGTGAAGGCGGGCGTATTTACGGTGGAATTTGTAAAAGTCAGCCATTCGATCGACGACGCGATGGGGCTTGCGATCACGACGCCGCTTGGTATGCTGGTGCATACGGGCGATTTTAAGATTGACTTGACGCCGGCGTGCGGGGAAGTGATGGAGTTAAGCCGCTTTGCGGAGTTTGGTAAAAAAGGCGTGCTTGCGCTGATGTCTGACAGTACAAACGCGGAAAGAAGCGGATTTACCATGTCGGAAAGCCAGGTGGGCGAGACGTTCGTCAACTATTTCAGACAGGCAAAGGGACGTGTGATCGTTGCTTCGTTTGCGTCAAATGTGCACAGGATCCAGCAGGTGATCGACGTTGCGAAAATCTTTAATAAGAAGATATGCCTGTCGGGCAGAAGTATGTTAAAGATTGTAGGCGTCACCCGCGAACTTGGCTATCTTAATGTGGACGACGATATGTTTGTGTCGTTCGATGAAATAAAGAAACTGCGTGACAACCAGGTCGTCATTTTGACAACGGGAAGCCAGGGAGAAACAATGTCCGGGCTTGTTCGTATGGCGATGGGTCAGCACGCGAAGATCAATATCAAAGAAGGCGACCTCGTTATTATATCGGCGTCCCCGATCCCCGGGAATGAGCGCTATGTTTCGGACGTGATCAACATGCTTTACCGTAAGGGCGCAAATGTGATCAATGACGCGGTCGACATGGTGCATGTATCGGGACATGCCTGTCAGGAAGAACTGAAGCTGATGCTTTCGCTTGTGAAACCGAAATATTTTATTCCGGTACACGGCGAGTACAGGCACTTATACAAACATGCGGCGCTTGCGGAAAAGATGGGCATCAAAAAGAAAAATATCTTTATCCCGGAAATCGGTTCGGTCATCGAGCTGAATCGCAGGATGGGGCTGCAAAAGGATACGGTGCAGTCTGGCAGTGTGCTGATCGACGGGCTTGGAGTGGGAGATGTAGGCAATGTGGTACTGCGTGACCGCAAGCAGCTTTCGTCAGACGGGTTATTTATCGTCGTGGTCACCATCGCAAATGAGACAGGGGAGTTGATCTCGACGCCGGACATCGTGTCGCGCGGATTTGTATATATGAAGGAATCAGAAGACCTTCTGGAACGGTCGAAAAGCATTGTGACGGAGATCGTGGATATGTGCAAAGACAACGGGACAAGCGACTGGTCTACCCTCAAGAATTTCATCAGGAAAGACTTGTCTAATTATCTTTATGATATGACGCAGCGCAGCCCGATGATCCTGCCGATCATCATCGAAGTATAAGGAGAAATGTCATGGTAAATGTTTACGATAAGGCGAATGAGTTGGCCGCAATCATCAAGCAGAGCGAAGAATATAAAGAATATCTTAAAATAAAAGACGAGGTCTATGAGGATGAGCAGAATAAGCGCATGATCAAGGACTATAAAAAGCTGCAGTTTGAGGCGCAGGCCGCCTATATGACGGGGCAAGAGCCGAAGCCAGAGCTGATGGAGAAAATCCAGAAGATGGGAGAGGTGCTGCAGTTCAATCCGAAGATCACGGAGTTTTTTACTGCGGAGTACCGCTTTAATTCACTGGTGTCCGATCTTTACAAGATCATCGGTGAAGCGTGCGACGTAGGCGCGAATATGTTTGACGAGGACTGACACGGGAGAAGCAGGGTTTGGCAAAAAAACTGAACGATATTTACCTGAAAGAGAATAAGGAGCTGGAAACACACAAGATATTGGTGGACAGCGAGAAGCCGCCCAAGAAAAAGAAAGGGTCTTCTTCTGTTTGGGCAAAATTGCGCCCGCTTGTTGCCGTGGTGGTCAGTCTGGCGATCGTCGGGGGTATTGTTTACGGCGTGATCAACTATGTAAAAGGACATTACTTTGATCCGGTGGACGTAAACGATACGGCATCCGTCGAGGTGACGATCCCCAAGGGTTCTTCTTTGAGCAAGATTTCTGAGATACTGTACGACAACGAGCTTATTCAGAACAAGCAAGTGTTTAAGTTTTATGTCGATTTTTCGGATATGACGTCTAAGTTGAAGGCGGGTACATACCAGCTTTCTAAGAATATGGATTTTGACGACCTGATCTATGCTCTGCAAAAGGGGAAATCGTCCGCTTCTACCGCGCGGATACAATTTATTGAAGGCCTTGGCGTGACGGATTATGCGAATGTGCTGGTGGCGAGCGGTATTCTGAAGAATACGACGGAATATCTGGAGCTTGCCAAAACGGGAGAATCGTTTGTCGGGTATTCGTTTATTGCGGATGCGGTCACGAAGAACGCGGAAAACGGAAATGGTATGCTTTATGTTCTGGAGGGGTATTTGTTCCCGGATACATATGATTTTTATACCAACGCTTCTGCTTCGGACGCGATCCAAAAACAGCTTGACCGCTTCAATGAGATACTCGATATGAAGGCAGAGGGCAAGGAGCAGACGTACCGTGAGCGCGCGGAAGAGATAGGCATGACTGTCCATGACGCAGTAACACTTGCGTCGATCATTGAAAAAGAAGCAAAGGCCGCGGATTTTAAGAAAGTATCGATGGTCTTCCATAATCGTCTTGATAATGAAATGAGACTGGATTCGGACGCGACGCTTGCATATGCGCTGGGGGTAAAGAAGCTTGCCTTGACGGATGCGGAGCTTGATACGGATTCTCCATATAATACGCGCAAGATCATGGGGCTGCCAATCGGCCCGATCTGTAATCCGAGTAAGGCGGCGCTTGAAGCGGCGCTGTATCCGGACGAGGGTTATGAGGAATACTTCTACTTCACGTTGAAAGACCCCAAAACAGGTGAAATGGTATTTGCCAAGACACTTGAGGAGCATGACGAGAACGTTTCGAAATACGGACACCTGTACGCACAGGCGGACGCGGAAAACGCGACACAGGCGGACGGCGAATGAGCAAGATAGAGCTGCTGGCGCCCGCGGGCAACAGGGAGTGCATGGAAACTGCACTTTACTTTGGCGCGGATGCTGTATATATGGCGGGCAAGGATTTTGGGTTGCGCGCCTTTGCGGATAATTTTACGGACGACGAGCTGCGCGCAAGTGTGGAATATGCTCACGCGCTGGGCAAAAGGATATATATCACAGTCAATGCGGTGCTTTTTAACCATGAGCTTGAAGGGCTTTCGCCCTATCTCTCTTTTCTTGCAGAGATCGGCGCAGACGGGATCATTGTTTCTGATCCGGCGGTGCTGTACATTGTCCGTCGGGATCAGATCCCAATCACAGTGCATTTGAGTACGCAGGCAAATACGACCAACTATTTGTCTGCTTCTTTTTGGTATGAGCAAGGGATCAAGCGCATCGTCTTGTCACGCGAAGTGCCGCTTGAGGACATCAGGGTTATTCGTGAGAATGCGCCGGAGGGTCTTGAGATCGAGGCTTTTGTGCATGGCGCGATGTGTGTGGCGCATTCGGGGCGCTGTCTGTTGAGTGCCGCGCTTACCGGGCGCAGCGGCAACAAAGGCGCATGTGCGCAGCCCTGCCGCTGGGAATATTACCTATATGAAAAGGGTTATGACGGCCAGTATTTTAAAATTACGGAAGACGACAAAGGCACGTATATTATGAATTCCCGTGATTTGATGATGATCCGTTATATTCCGGAATTGATCGATGCGGGCATTACTTCTTTTAAAATCGAGGGACGCATGAAGTCTGCTTATTATGTTGCTTCCGTAGTCAGCGCATATCGACGCGCGATCGACGCTTATTATGAGCAGGGAAGCGCTTATGTGTTTGACGAGGGGCTGGAGGAAGAATTGGTGAAATCTGCTACGCGCGGGTTTAGCACGGGATTCTTTTTTGGAGAACCGGGACAGGCAGGACAGGACACGCAGCGGGATGTTGACCTGCGCAAATATACCTTTGTGGCAAAAGTAACGGATTGCGCACATGACGGGATGGTTAATGTAGAGCAGAGAAACAAGTTCAGCGTGGGAGAAACGCTGGAGGTGTTGTCGCCGGCTGTGCATGGGGCGGCCTTCCTTGTAGAACGCATCGAAACGCTGGCAGGAGAAGAACAGGACAGCGCGCCGCACCCGCAGCAGGCACTGCGCATCAACTGTCCGTATCCGCTGCAGGCGGGCGACGTTTTGCGCAGGCATAATTGATATGGGAGACTTGAGAATATGATACGATTTGGCCCGGCGGGGAATTCGGACGCATTTTATGAACAGGGATATAAGCATACAGTGGACGCGCCTAAGTGGATTTCCGATATGGGTCTCAATGCATTTGAATATTCGTTTGGCAGAGGTGTGAAGCTGCGCGAAGAAACAGGTGTGGCCATCAGAGAGCAGGCGCGCGATCATGGCATTGCTATGAGCGTGCATGCGCCGTATTATATCAATCTTGCGAACGATACGGAAGATAAATTTGAGAAGAACCTGACCTATTTTCGGGAATCGACAATAGCGGCCGGATATCTGGGCGCACAAAGGATCGTCTTTCATCCCGGTTCGTGTGCAAAATGCGACAGAACAGTTGCTTTCGAAAACGTTAAAAAAAATCTGAAAAATATAATTGATATCCTGAAGGGCGAAGGCTTTAAAGATTTTATTTATTGTGCGGAAACGATGGGGAAACTGAACCAGATCGCTGACCTTGATGAAGTGGGAGAGATCGCGCGTATCGACGACTGTATCTACCCTGCGATCGACTTTGGACACCTGAATGCGCGTACGCTTGGCGGGATCAAAAC
>NZ_JAYFPU010000219.1:0-7165 GCF_034927525.1 Christensenella sp. | reverse complement strand
GCCGGAGCTTAAGACGCAGTCGTGGGGCGGCATTATTACAAATGAAGAAACGGGTGCGACGTCCATCCCCGGCGTATATGCCGGCGGGGACGCTGTGACAGGCGCTGCTACTGTTATCCTTGCGATGGGCGCGGGCAAGACTGCTGCGCAGAGCATCGATGAATATTTGAATAAATAGAGCGATAAGGACGGCATCAGATGGATTTTTGTATCATTCCCCCCAGAAGACCCGGCAGTCTCCAGGCGGAGCTGGAGCGTGCGGTAAAACAACAAAGTCAAAAAATTGTGGTGCTGGACGACGATCCGACAGGTACGCAGACAGTGCACGATATCCCTGTCTTTACTGAGTATGGCAAGGAAAGCGTGATGGCAGGCATGCAGGCAACACAGGATATGTTTTTCCTGCTGACAAATTCGCGCAGCTTTTCCGCGGACAAAACAGAGAGCGAGCATCGAAAGATCGCCCGCAATATTTGTGAGATGGCAGAGCAAAGCGGGCGTGATTTCTTGGTGATCAGCCGTGGAGATTCGACGTTGCGCGGGCATTGGCCGCTGGAAACAGCGGTTTTAAAAGACGAATTTATGAAAAACGGTCACTTTCTGGATGGTGAGGTCATCTGTCCCTTCTTTCCGGAGGGCGGCAGGGTGACGGCGGGGGATATCCATTATGTAAAACAGGATGAAGACTATATTCCGGCGGGTGAAACGGAATTTGCACATGACGCGACCTTTGGCTATCATTCTTCAAACCTGAAGGACTGGGTAGAGGAAAAAACGTCCGGCGCTGTTTTGGCGCGGGATGTGTGCAGTGTTTCGCTTGAAGAACTGCGAAGTGATCTTTCAGCGGTCAAAGAGAAGTTAATACATTTGAATGGCGGTATGATGATCGTCAATGCGGTGGAATATACTGACCTCGAAGCGTTTGTGCTTGCGCTGCTTGACGTGATGGCACAGGGCAAGCATTTTATTTTCCGTTCGGCGGCGGCGCTTCCGCGTGTGCTGGGACGTATTGAGCATTCGTCCTTTTTGACGGGCGAGCAGTTGTGCGACGGTTCTGGGCGGGGCGGACTGGTCGTCATAGGCTCCCATGTAAAGCGCTCTACAGAACAATTGAAGGATTTACTGACATTGCCGGAGCTGCAACCGATCGAGCTTGATTCGGACTTGGTGCTGCGGCCTGACTTGTTGGATGCGGAGACCGACCGTGTAAAACGGGAGGCGGAGGAAGCGATCGTTGCGGGGAAAACCGCGGTGCTGTATACAAAGCGCACGCTTCTTGATCCGGCGGACATGAGCCCGGAACAAAAACTTGCGTTATCCGTAAGCGTGGCGGACGCTGTTACGAAAACTGTGAAGAGTATTGCGCAGAGACCGTCCTTTATCATTGCCAAGGGCGGGATCACGAGCAGCGAAACGGCGACAGCAGCGCTGGGGGCAAAGCGTGCATGGGTACTTGGGCAGGCGGCAGCGGGCATACCCGTGTGGAAGCTGGGGGAGGAAAGCCGGTATCCAGATCTGCCGTATATTATTTTTCCGGGCAATGTGGGAGATGTGGATACATTAAAAAATATTGTCGCGCAAATACAAGGCTATCAAAAAAACAGGAGATAACAGGATGGGTAAATCGATTGCGATCGTACAGACAAGCGCGGTTTCGTCTGCGGAGCTTACCGCGCTGTGTAAAGAGATCATTCCGGAAGTGAAGGTGTGGGAGATCATAGACAGCAGCCTGATCGCGGAGGTGAACGCGAACGGAGGCGTTACAAAGGCGGTGCGCCGCAGGATGCTTTCTTACTATCAAAATGCGCAGTCGCTGGGGGTTGACGCAATTTTAAACCAATGCTCCTCGGTAAGCGAGGTGGCGGAGGAGCTCAAACAGATGATCGACGTGCCTGTTGTAAAGATCGATGAGGCGATGGCGCATGAGGCGGTGCGGCTGGGCAAAAAAATAGGCGTTGTTGCTACCGTGGAAACAACGGTAGGGCCAAGCTGCCGGCTCATTGAGCGCGCGGCGCTTAAGGCGGGTAAGGAAATCGAGATACAGAGGTATCTGGTTGAGGGCGCGATGATGGTTTTGATCGAGCAGGGCGACCGTGATCGGCACAACGAGATGGTGCTGGGCGAGGTGGAAAAAGCCGCGGAAAATTGTGATGTCGTCGTGCTTGCACAGGGCAGTATGACGGTGCTGCTGCCGCTGCTTACGCACATAAAGACACCCGTGCTCTCCAGCCCGCGTATGGGGATCGAATATTTGAAAGAGGTATTGGGCGAGTAACACAGAAATCTGCGCCGCAAAAAGGAGCTGCTTTGAAATTTCTGTAGTACCATGTTATAATAAGGCAGTTATTCTAACATCAAAACGATTCAGCTTTTAAGGGCGGTTATGCAGGAAAAAGAGTGGATACTGAAGGCGCAGAAGGGGGACGGCGACGCTTTTTGTGCGCTGATCGGTCAATACGAAAACAAAATATATAATATTGCGTATAAATTCATGCAGAACAGCTTCGACGCGCAGGACGCGGCGCAGGATGCGATCATCAAAATGTATGGAAGCATCCGCAAGTTTTCTTTCCAGTCTGCTTTTTCGACATGGATGTACCGCGTGGTGGCCAATACATGTCTTGATTTGTTGCGCCGGCGCAAGCCGTCCGTGCCGGTGGAGGAATACAGTGACGCTGTGGTAAGCAGGGAAGGGAACCCGGCCGAGCAAACGGAAAATAACGAGCTTGGCAGGAGCATCCGCGCAGCGGTGCAGGAGCTGAGCGAGAAATACCGCATGGTACTCATTTTGAAGGATATGGAAGGGCTGAAGTACGAGGAAGTAGCGGAAATCCTTTCTATTACGCCGGGAACGGTCAAGTCGCGGTTGTTCCGCGCCCGCGAAAAGCTGCGTAAAATTTTAGAAGAAAAACAAATCGTTTGATCTGTATGGAACATAAATCCTATTTGATGCGTCTAATGTGCAAAGATGTATTTGAGGAGGAATTGTCATGAAAAAAAGTTTGCTGGTAACGATCGCGGTTGTGTGTGTTGGTGTGTTCTTGATGGCGGGATGCGCACAGCGTCCGCAGCCGATCGATGATCAAACGGTGGCGCAGGCAACGGCCTCCGCTTCTGCGGAGAACAAACAGCAGGAACAAAGCACGCTTACGTTAAGTGCGACGGAGACCGTGAAGGTCGCGCCGGATGTGGCGTATGTCTCTATTGGGGTACGCACAACAGGAAGCAGCGCAGAAGAAGCGCAGCAAAAGAACGCGCAGATCGCAGAGAGCTTTCTTGGCGCGATCAAGGCACAGGGCGTGAGTGAAGATGATGTGCAGACGCAAAACATCAACATCTATCAGGACTATGAAGACGCGAAAAAAACGGTGATGGAAAACACTTACAAGGTCACAGTGAAAAATGTGGACTCTGTAGGAGCGGTGATCGACGCGGCGGCAGCGGCGGGCGCAAATTATACGTATTCGCTTTCGTTTGACGTACAGGATAGGGATACGGTATATATGCAGGCGCTGTCAAAGGCAATGGAGTCGGTGGGCGGCAAAGCAAAGGCAATGGCTATGGCGGGCGGTTATACGATCGTACGCCCTGTTTCTATCACGGAATCGGGTGCCGAATCCGGCGTAATGCCGTACGAATACGCGGCAGGGGCGATGGATTCGAAGCTAGAAGGCGCAGCGACGCAGGTTACGCCACAGGATATCGAGGTATCGGCAACCGTATCGGGGACGTACCTGATCCAATAGGCGACGATATCGTATGATTCGAAGGGCAGCCTGACAAAATTATTGCGGCTGTCCTTTTTTGTGGGAATTGACGCGATTTGTAAAACAGAGTAGAATAAGACATATTTTGAATGCAGGACGGGGAAAAGAATTGGCGAGGAAAAAGGCGGATGGTCAAGAAAGACCGGTAATGACCCGGAAGGATCTTTTGATCAGGGTTGCAAAGATGTATTACATCGAGCGCAAGACGCAGCAGGAGATTTCTGACAGCGTGTTTCTTTCGCGTTCCAATGTATCGCGGCTGTTAAAGACGTGCGTCGATCAGAAGATCGTCGAATTTTATATCAACGATACGTCGTCCATCGATCAGGAGCTGCAAAACAAGCTGAAAAAGAGGTTTGCGCTGCGTGACGCGATCGTGATCCCTTCGGAATCGGATCGAGACCTGACAAAGATGAAGCTGGGGGAGGCGGTCGCCGCTTATTTGCGTATGCACCTCAAAACAGGCATGACGCTGGGCGTGTCGTGGGGAACGACGCTTTATTATGTCTCATCCATGTTTAAGCACATGGCGGATACTTCGGTGGACGTGGTGCAGCTTGTGGGCGGCATGGGCGCTAAGAGCATCGATACGGACGGCAGCGAGATCACACGGCGCATCGCCAAAACTTTGAACGGGGACGCATACGTGGCGCGCGTACCGTATATCGTGCAAAGCAGGGAGCTGCACGACTTATTGTTGCAGGAGCCTGACATTAAGGGGCACTTTGAGCGTGCGGCAAAGGTGGATATCGCCCTTGTTGGCATGGGGGCGGCGCAAAAATCCCTGAGTTCTTCGCGCAGGGCGGGATATTTGAGCGACGCGGATATGGAAAAGCTGGAAAAGGAAGGCGCGGTGGCGGACATCTGCGGGATACAGATCGACGCGCAGGGTAAGCCTTGTGCGGAGGAGTTCAGCGGACGCATCATCGGTATCGGGTATGAGGCGATCCGGCGCATTCCGCAGGTGATGGGCGTTTCCGTTGGTGTGGAAAAGACGGACGCAATCCTTTCTTCTTTGAAAAGCGGGATCATCAGTGTACTTGCGATCGACGAGGCGGCGGCATTCTCTGTGCTCGAGCACGAAGGCGAATGACAGTATTTTCCATAAACTTTTAATTTCTTATTATTTCTTATAAAAACTTGTATTCTATAAAAAGTGTTGTTATACTATGGGTGTAACAACACTTTTTTTTGACGATATTTACAGGAAACACAATGGAATAAAAGGGCATTTGGAGGCGTAATATGGAAAAGATATTGAAAAGACGTACGCTGCAACTTGGACTCGATCCATCAGACGTACTTGCGCAGGATCATACCATTTATCAGAGGACGCAGGCGCAGCGAAAATCATTGATCGATACGATTCCGCATGTATGTATTGAGCGGGCAAGGATCGTGACGGAAGTATATAAGAATACAGAGAATCTGCACATCTTGACACGCCGTGCACGTGCCTTTGAAGCGGTCCTGCAGAAAATGAGCATTTTTATACTGGACGGTGAACTGATCGCGGGGCATCAATCGTCTAAGCGGCGCAGTGCGCCGCTGTTCCCTGAGTTTGCTGTGGAATGGATCAAAGACGAGATCGATATGTTTGAATCCCGTCCGCAGGACAAATTTGTGTTTCCAGAGCAAGCCAAAAAGGAATTTTTGGAGGAGATTTATCCTTACTGGAAGGGAAAAACGTTAGAGGACAACGTTTTCCAGTATATGACGGAGGATATCCGTGCGCTGCGGTTCGATTCGAGCGTATTTACGCTGGGCATTCATGAGAGCGGCGGCTTGGGGCATCTGATGTTCGACTATAATAAGGTACTGACGCTGGGCTTTGACAGCATCAAAAAGCAGATCGCACAGCAGATGGCCGACTTAAAGCCGTATGAGCCGGATTCTATGAAAAAGAAGCTGTTCTACGAATCGTGCATAACGATTTGTGAGGCAGTGATCGCCTTTGCGCGGCGCTATTCTGCGTTGGCACGTGAAATGGCGGAGCAGGAAACGGATCAAAAAAGAAAACAGGAACTGCTGAAGATATCCGAAAACTGTGCGCACGTACCGGAGTTTCCCGCACGTAATTTTTATGAAGCGCTGCAAAGCTTTTGGTTCGTACAGGTCATTCCACAAATATACGACAACGGTGTGTCTATCTCGCCCGGGCGGTTCGATCAGTATATGTATCCGTTTTATGAGCGGGATATTTTAGAAGGCAGGCTGAGCAAAGAAGAAGCGCAGGGACTGCTGGAGGCGGTATGGATCAAGTTTACTGAGCCGATCAAGCTTTACAATAAAGCAGACGCAGCCTTCTTTGCCGGATATCCGATGGGGCAGAATTTGATCGTGGGCGGGCAGGACGAGCTTGGATATGATGCGACCAACGATTTATCCTACAGGTGTTTGGAAGCGCACAGGCATATTCTTTTGGCACAGCCTAATTTTTCTGTGCGCCTGCATAACAGGTCGCCGCAGGAATTCAAAATCCGTGTGATCGAGACGGTAAAGTGCGGCAGCGGTATGCCGCAGATGGTAAGCGATGAGATATTCATACCCTCGCTGATGAAGCTGGGTGTTACATTAAAGGAAGCGCGTAATTATGCGCTGATCGGCTGCGTGGAAGCGGCGCCGCTTCACACATGGGGACGTTACAACGGCGGTTATATCAACCTGGTCAAGATGGTGGAGCTTGCCCTGACAAACGGGCAGTGCCTGATCTCCGGAAAGCAGGTATCTGTTTCGTCGGGTGAGGCGGCAGAGTTCAAAAGTTTTGAAGATGTGTTGGAGGCGTATCGCAAACAGGTGGAATATTGTACACAGCGATTGGTGACGTGGAATAACTATGTGGACATGGTACACGAAGAATATATGCCTACGCCTTTTACTTCTATGCTGATCGACGATTGTATTGCGCAAGGCAAGGATGTGACTGCCGGCGGTGCACGGTACAACTGGACAGGTCCTTCGGGCATTGGTATTGCCAACGCAGGCGATGCGCTCTATGCGGTGAAAAAGGCAGTGTTCGATGAAAAAATGATGACGATGGAAGAACTAGTCAATATGATGAAAACAGATTTTGAGGGCCATGAGGACACGCGGCTGTTCCTGTGGAACAAGATCGATAAATATGGCAATGACAAGAGCGAAGTAGACGATATTACTAAGCTGGCAGTGGATATGTTCTTAGACGAGCTGGAGAAGTATAACTGTTACCGGAACGGCCCGTTTGTAGCGTCTCTGCTGCCGGTTTCCTCCTATGTGGCGTTTGGCTGGATGACAGGTGCGTCGCCGGACGGCCGCCATGCGTGTGAACCGATCGCGGACGGCATCTCGCCGCAAAACGGCGTTGACGTGAGCGGGCCGACAGCGGCGGCGAAGTCTGTGGCGCATATCGACCATGTACG
>NZ_JAYFPU010000283.1:0-8269 GCF_034927525.1 Christensenella sp. | reverse complement strand
CATTTAAACCCAAAACGATGGTACGCGCCGACGGGATTTCAAACCCATACGGTATATATTCCTCACTGACAAAAACGCCCTTTTCCTGCGGCTTTGCCAGAACAGGCGCAATCATATCAAATTCCTTCAGTGCCTCGCTTAACGACTTAGCCTTGCCTCCCGCATATAGACCAACAGCATACCCGTGCTTCACGCGATCCTTGATCGCCTCCGCGAGCATATCGATCCTGCCGTTATATCCGGGCGCAGCACGCAACTGCATGTCTGCTTCGCACACTGTTTTTAAGCGTGCGTTTTTGCCGCCCGCCATATCAAGGATACGTCCTTCCTGTTTCTTGAGGACAGGCGTTAGGGTGCCGATGCTCTCGCACTGTACAAGGAAAGCCTCCCCTTCCTTCACAAGCCGCGCACACGCGTCGTCGAATTCCGCTTTGACGCGCCCCGCTTCCGTGTACACATATTCAAAATCGTCGAACAACAAAAGCGCATCCGGAAAATAATCCGTGATATACGCCGGAGAAAACATCACCGGCAAAAAGGTATCGGCATTGTCAAGGGTTCCATATTCTTCCACCGCCACACTAAGGCGCTCTGCCAGCTCGCTGTTATCCTGCTTTTTGAGGTATTCATACAGCTTCTCTTTGGCGTCTTCACCAAGCACGACTTCACGCGCAGGCGGCAGCAGGTATTCCCCGAGCGGACTTCCCTGCGATTTTTGCGTCTCACTGTCAAAAAAGCGTATGCTCTCGATCTCGTCGTCAAAGAAGGTCACACGTACCGGCCGTTTGCTGTCCGACGGAAAGATATCAAGGATCTCTCCCCTGCGTGCAAATTCTCCCTTGGAATAGACGGTGCCCGCGTGCTCATATCCGTTTTTCGTAAGCGTTTCCATCAGGCCGTCCATATCGTAATTGTCCCCTGCTTTCAAAAGGAAGCACGAGGCTGCGAAACATTCCGGCGGCATCATACGGCTCAAAAATGCACGTGCCGAAAGGAACACCACTCCCTTGATATGTGCGGTGTTTTTGAGGATTCCGACGCGTACGAGTTCTGCTTCCCTGCCCTTCGCCTCCACGCTGCGCAGCGAAAAATCGTCGTCCGGGAACAAGATACCGCCTGTCGCCGACGCTAAGTCGCGCGCACTCTGTTCCGTCGCAGTGATGCACAGCACCTGCTTATGCACGCTCCTGCGAACCGCTTCTGCAAAGTACGGCTTTGCGTTCTGTGTAACGCCGAAAACCGAGCAAGGCAGTTGCCCCCCTCGGATACACTTCAAAACTTCTTCAAATGCCCCGCTTTTTTCGATCAACGGGCTGATCGTGTCGTTCAAATTATGTCTCCTCTAAAAGTGTTCGCATTGCTTCTTATAAGTGTAACTTGCTATTTATTAAACTCCGCCTGCGCCGCGCAAACACCATCCGTGATCACACGTTCGCACGCATCCGCCGCACGCTCAAAAAGCGCCTGCGCATCGTCGCGTTTTTCCTTCTCGAATTTTCCCAGCACATGCCCGACAAGATTTTGCTGCGGCTTGCCGATGCCAATTCGTATGCGCGCAAAATCGCCCGACTTTGTATAACTCAAGATCGAGCGCATACCATTGTGCGTACCCGCGCTGCCCTTATCACGTATCCGCAGCGTTCCGAACGGGATATCAATGTCGTCGTATAATACGATCAGGTTTTCAAGCCCCACATTATAATAATCGAGCATACCGTCCACTGCGTACCCGCTGTTGTTCATGTATGTCGTGGGCTTAGCCAGCATCACTTTTTCGCCCTCGATCATACCCTGCCCCGCCATCGCATCAAACTTCGTCTTTTTGAGCTTGATGCCATGCCGCTTTGCAAGCACGTCGATGGCGAGCCATCCCGCGTTGTGCCGCGTATTCTTATATTTCAATCCCGGATTCCCCAGGCCAAACACAAAAAACATACTTACCGCTTCCTCTTATCCGTCCAGCCCGTCTTGACCGTCTGTCTGCTCCGCGCAATGGCAAAGGCCTTGTCCGGAATATCTTCTGTGATCGTCGATCCCGCGGCGATATACGTTTCCTTGCCCACATTCACCGGCGAAACAAGGTTTGTGTTACAGCCGATAAACGCGTCGTCGCCCACCGTCGTACGGAACTTCTTCTTACCGTCATAATTGACGACCACCACGCCGCAGCCCACGTTGATGCGCTCGCCGAAATCCGCGTCGCCGATGTACGTCAGGTGCGAAACCTTCGTACCGTCGCCGATATTCGAATTTTTCACTTCCACAAAATCACCGATACGGCATTTGTCTCCGATATCAGAGCCCGGACGCACATACGCATACGGCCCCACCGTCGTATTCTCACCGATCTTTGCATCCAAAATCACGGAATTCTGCACTGTCGTTCCACTGCCGATCTCGCTGTTTGCGATACGCGAACCCGGATACAGCAGCACGTCCTCGCCGATCACGCAGCCCCGCTCAAGCGTCACGTTCGGATAAATGACACTGTCCCGTCCAATCTGCACATCCGCATCGATATACACCGTCTTCGGATCGACCATGCTCACGCCGTTTTTCAGGTGTTCGTCCGCGATACGTCCGCGCAATATCTCTGCGCACAACGCTAGCTGCGCCCGGTCATTGACGCCCATGCATTCACGTGCGTCACGTGCGATGTACGCGCCTACCTTTTCGCCCTTAGCATTCAAAATCCCCACGATGTCCGTCAGGTAGTATTCCCCCTGCGTATTCGCGGGCTTTAGCTCATTTAGGCACTCGAGCAAAAGCGGCGTACATACACAGTAGCACGAAGCATTGACCTCATGCACAGCGCGCTGCTCGTCCGTCGCATCCTTTTCCTCTACGATGGCAACCACGTCGCCCATTTCGTTGCGCAAAATACGCCCATACCCATACGGATCATCAAGCTCCGCTGTGAGCATCGTACAGGCATAGTTTCCCTCCTCTGCCGCCTTCACCATCGCCGCGACCGTCTGCTGCCTAAGAAGAGGCATATCTCCCGCAATGATAAGCGTATAACCGTCGAACCCATCAAGCAGGTGCGCCGCACACATCACAGCATGCCCGCTGCCCTTGCGCTCCGCCTGTTCTGCAAAAAGCAGCGCATCGCCAAACTTTTCTTTCAGCTGGTCTCCGCCGTGCCCGCATACCACGATGCACTTCTGTGTGTCTGCGCCCGCAGACGCATGCAGTACCCATTCAAGCATCGAACGCCCCGCAATTTCATGAAGCACCTTGGGCGTTTTCGACTTCATCCGCGTGCCTTCGCCCGCCGCGAGGATCACTGCCGCACATTTATTTTTCATATTGGAATTCTCCTTCAAACGATTTTACATCAACTTTTCATCTATCCTGATTATACGCAAAAAAAGAACCCTGCACAAGGGTTCCTTCTTTTCGCTGTGATCAATATTCGCTCTGGGTACCAAATGTATCCTCCTGGTCTTCAGGCATATTCTCATATTCCTTCAATATAACCTGCTGGATCATTTCGCGCGTATCGGAGTTTATGGGATGTGCGATATCCTTATACTCCCCGCTCGGCGTTTTCCTGCTTGGCATTGCGATAAAGAGCCCACTTGCGCCTTCTATGATTTTCATGTCATGGATCACAAACATGTCATCAAAGGTGACAGAAACGATTGCCTTCATCTTACCCGTGCCGTCGATCTTTCTAATACGAATGTCTGTAATGTTCATATTCAATCCTCCACCTTGTCTTGTCTATGACTGATACTACCTTCATGCTTATACCACAGCAAAGTATATTGCACAAAAAAACATTCTAAACATAATATTCAATTTTTTGTTATTCTATCACAAAATTTTCCAAAAAGCAATATTTTCGTTCCCTGTAAGCGTTTGCGGCGTTTTGCTTTGGCTTTAAAGGGTAGAAAATTCGATCTTTGTTTCACTCAGCTCTTCCAGCACAAAAATCGACCTGTATTCGCCGATCCGCTTTTTCTGCGGATACTTGTTGACGATGGCTGCTCCTGTGCCCACTACTGAAATATGGAACTCGCCAAGCATATCGCTGATTGCTTTGATCGTCCCGCCCCCGCCGATAAAGTCGTCAATGACGAGCGCCCTGCCCCCTTCGCGAATCAGCCGCTTGGAGAGCGACATCGTCTGTAACCGCCGCGACGATCCGGAAAGATAATTGATGGAAACGACAGAGCCGTCCGTCAGCTTGCTTTCGCGCCGTGCAATGGCAAGCGGCAGATTTAAGATGCGCGCCACGCTCATAGCGAGCGGTACGCCCTTCGTCTCCACAGTCACGATGAAGTCCGCTTTTTTATCCATAAACCATTCCGCGATGATCTGCGCCATGCCGTCCACATAATATGGCGTGCAAAAGAGGTCTACCAGATACATATACCCGCCGGGCAAAATACGTGACGTGTCAGACATCTTCTCGATCAGCTCCTGCTTTAGCTGCGTACACGTATGCTCGGGCATCTTCGGCACATAGCGGATGCCGCCGTGCGCGCCCGCCACCGATTCCAAATGTCCGATCCCCGCCTCAAGAAAAGCCTGCCTGATTATGGCGGCATCCTCAGAAACACTGGATTTCGCCGCCCCGAACAGCTCCTGAAAATAATTCAATGAATACAATTTATTGGGATTTTTCGCAAGCAATGCACACATCATTGCGATCCTCTGCTTTTTGTTCGCCATGGTTTGTTTCCCCCCACCCATAGGTTTTGGTTGCAGAAATGTTGTATATTCAGTATAATAGATACGCCGTATATTGTATATGGCGAAATTTTATCGGGAGAACAGAATGGATATAGATTTTTCGACCTTGAAGGATAAACCCGTCCACTTCATCGGGATCGGCGGCTGCTCTATGAGCGGTCTTGCACAGATCATACACGCAAACGGCCTTGCCGTTACGGGCTCAGATATGAAAGAGTCTGCGTTCACGCATCAGCTCAAAAAGCGCAATATACCTGTCACCATTGGACACGACGAGAAAAACGTACATGGCGCTGGTCTTGTGGTCTATTCCGCAGCCATCAAGCCGTTCAATCCGGAATACGCGTACGCAGCGAGCCACAACATCCCCATGCTCGAGCGCTCCAAGCTCCTAGGGATCATTTCCTCGCGTTATAAGCGTGTCGCGTGCATCGCCGGCTGCCACGGCAAGACGACGATCACCTCCATGCTCGCGCTCATCATGCAAAATACCGAGCAGGATGCTACCGTACATGTAGGCGGCATGGTCGATTTCCTCGACGGCGGTGTGCATATCGGCACAAACGATGCGTTCATCACCGAAGCGTGCGAATACGTGCGCAGCTTCTTAACGCTGCATCCCACGCACATCCTTGTCAACAACATCGACGACGACCATCTCGACTGCTACCGCGACATTGACGATATTTTTGATACGTTTGTCGAATTCATCAGTAAACTCGACAGCAGCGGCATCTTGCTGTTAAACCAATCCGACGAGCTTGCCTACCGCCTAAAGGAGCATTCTCCCTGCCGGATCGTGACCTATAACAACGGGCCGGACAGCGACTGGTACCTGAATAATGTTTCCTTCAACGAGCTTGGCTGTGGCAGCGGCGACGTTACCTACCACGGTGAAAACTTAGGCCGGCTGGAACTTACCGTTCCCGGCCTGCACAACCTGCGCAACGCCCTCGCGGCAAGCGCTTTTGCCTACGAGGTGTTCGGCGTAGATGTCGCCACCTCCATCCGTTCGCTTAAAAATTATAAGCTTGCGGGCAGGCGGTTCGAATTCATGGGCGAGCGTAACGGCGTGAAGGTATTCCACGATTACGCGCACCACCCAAGCGAGATCGCTGCGTGCCTACAGGCCGCCAAACTGGTTCCGCACAACAAGCTCTGGGTGGTGTTCCAGTGCAACTCATACACCCGTGCGCGGACTTTAAAAGATAAGTATGCGCTGTGCTTTAGCGATGCAGACGAGGTCATCATGCCGGACATCTATCCGGGACGCGATACAGATACGCAGGGTATGCACGCACGCGACGTAGTCGCGGCGGTCAACGCCAATTCCGCGATCTGCCTCTACATCCCAACCTTTGAGGAAATCAAGGATTACCTCCACAAAAACTGGCAGCCGGGAGACATCGTCATCACGCTCGGTTCGGGCGATGTCAACAAGCAGCAACTGATATTCTTTGAAGACTAAAGACCGGGCGGGATAAAATATCCCGCCTTTTTTCATTACGCAAACAGGAAGGACAACCATGAATCACCAGAAATTCATCGACTATTTCAATGGACACGACCAATTCAGTATCGAAAGCGGCGTACGCCTCACGAAGCTCGGCCAAGGATTCGCCGAAGCGGAAATGGATTTTTCACCCAAACGCACCAATTTTATGGGAACGATGCACGGCGGCGCGCTTTTCACGCTTGCCGATGTCGTCGCAGGTACAGCTCTCCTTTCGCACGGCAGCCTGTGCGTCACCCTCAGCACCTCCATCAATTATATTCGCCCTGCCTCTAGTGGTAAGCTGCGTGCGGTCGCCCATGAAACACATTGCGGCGCAAAGATCGGCGTATGCGATGTGACGATCTTCAACGAAGGCAACCATGTGGTGTGTACATGCACCTACACCATGTACATGACGGGCAAGCCGTTGCCCGCAGAACTCAATACAGAGGAAATATAAGCATGAAAAAGAAATATGCGTTTGTTTTGCTGGGTAGCGAGTACAACCCGCAAAGCCACCACGCGACGTTCGAAACAGAAAAACAGATCACCTATATTCGCACGGTACGCGATTTTGACGAAGCAGCAGCTACCGTGCTTTCTCTTCAAGAAGAAGGCGTAGGCGCGGTCGAGCTGTGCGGTGCGTTCGGCGAGCAAAAAGCCCGCGAACTGATCGGGGCGACAGACGGCAAAGTCGCCATCGGCTTTGTCACGCATTTACAGGAACAGGATTCCCTGTTCGACGCGTTCTTTTCGTCTTTTTGATCACTTCTTGATCCGCACAAGACTGATGACCCGCACATCCACCTCTCCTGTGGACTGCAATACGTTGAAGGTTCCATACGCGGTCATCTGGTTGTCCTTCTCTTCAAAGGTAAGGTACACATAATTGGGAATGCCGATGCTGCCATCTGTCAACGGCACATTATTGATGCCCGTTTTTACCGCCTCCATCGCCGCGATCGATCCCACAGCCGGGGTCGCTTCGTGCTCGAATGTCACACGGTACAGCCCGTTTTCTCCTTTTTCGAGTGTCCATATCCAGTCAAACGTCAGTACGTCAGGCAACCCGCTCTCGTTTTCCGGGTTTTGTGCGATATATGTTTCCTTGCCTACATATGTACCGGAAACATCTAATCCTTCCTGTGGCGCACTCCCGCAGCCCGCAAAAAAGAACAACGCACACACAAAGAGCACCGCTGCAACACATTTTCTTTTCATGCCTTCTCTTCTTTCGAATATTTTCATTAATTATGTAACCATCAGTTAATTATGTAATTATAGCACATTTCATCTTCTGTGAAAATAAAAAAGAGCATTGCATCGTGCAATACCCTCAAAAATCTGAAGCGATCCTTATGTGCGGTTCGCCTTCTCTTTATACATCTCCGCGTCCGCCCGCGCGATCAGGTCGTCAACTGCGTCGCCTTCCATAAGAGACGAATACCCAATGCTCAAACTGACCAGGACATCTTTTACATGTTTTTGATTAAACTTCCATATATTGTTTTCAATCAATTGCTTCAGTTCCTGTGCGTGCTGTGCTTCACAGACGATGGCAAATTCATCCCCGCCGTAGCGCGATAAAAATGAATTTGTACGTGCGCACGATTTCTTAAGTACGTCCGAAACGCTTGCCAGCAGTTTATCTCCGCGCAGATGTCCATATGTGTCGTTGACTTCCTTGAACTTATCGATGTCGATCATAATCAGTGAATATTGTTGTCCGTCGTCGTTATTCACGATGCGTGCCAAATACTTGTCGAATTGATAGCGATTGTTCAGTGTCGTCAATGCGTCCGTCGTGATTTGCCGGTTCTGTATTGTGACAAAGATCATCAGGCACGAGAGCGTCGCACATATCCAGATGAGCGATACGCCATAGACCTCGCTCTGTATGCCCACCCCCACAACAGGCAAAATCAAAAAAGATACCAATGTAATACACTTTTTTCGTTCACTGCGCGTTTCCGCTTTTTTCGCCTGAACAAGCGCCACCACCGCCGATCCAATCAAGTAAGCCAAGGACAGCGCGATGACCACAGCCATTCCCGCATTGCGGGTATACACATT
>NZ_JAYFPU010000092.1:0-2725 GCF_034927525.1 Christensenella sp. | reverse complement strand
GGGATCTGCCATGCCATCACCACCATTTCAAGCCGCCAAAGCCGAACAGATTTTGCTGTTCCGGTTCCGGCTCGCCTTCCATGAGCTGCTCGGTATAATCGATTGCCTGCTCCAAAACAGCGGTATCAAACCCTGCGGTTTTGTAGCCGTCATGGATGGTATTATAATAATAATCGGAGGGATAGCCCAGCCGGTGTCCCGGAGTCATGACATAGACCATGGCTGAAACAGTCTTTCCGTCCAGCGGGAGTTCTATGGTTTCTTTGTCGTAAAATCGGGGGAATCCTTCATAAATGTCGAGAGCCGCCTCATCTTTCGGGGTGATCTTCCACAGCAAAACAGGAACAGAAGAACCCTCACAAGGTTCAATGGTAGCCACCGCACCGTGCCTGCCGCCCCGAAACACAAGGGCATAATCCTTGATCTCGGAAGCCCCAACCACCTTGGCGGTGGGGCATCTTTGCGCCATCTGCGGCAGATTGAGGTTGCTGCCATAGGCAATATACAGTTTGTTTTTCATACGATCTCCTTTACATTGACATAGTAAAAGCGGAGGACTGTTCATCCTCCGCTTCCATTACAGTTTCCGGCACAGCTTCTTCCGGTGGTGTCTGCTCCTGTAACCGCTCCGCTTCACGCTTCTGCCGCAGCCGTTCTTTTTGCCTTTGGGCCTGTGCCGGGTCTTTCCATGCGATGCAGCCCTCTAAGTGATCCAGCAGATGCTTGCGGGCCGTTTTAAATTCATCCCCAATCATACCGAGGCGCAAAAGCCACACTCGAAAGGTATATTTTTCATTGGTGGATTGCGTTTTTGTCGGGCTTGCTGACCGCTGGTTGAGTGCCTGTGCGGTCATGGAGAGGCAGAACTGCACATATGCTTTGATTTTTCCTGCATGGAGGTCCCCGTTGAAAGCACGGAATTCCACCGTGCCTTTCTGGAACACGCTGTGCAGATTCAGGCAGTGGTAGCGGCTGTGGTGGTAATGCTCCCGGCTGCCATCGCTGCCGTTGTACCAGATGCGCTTCAGTTGGTCGAGGGTAGTTGGTTTCTGCCGGTTAATCCGCTCTAAAAAGGCAGGGTCAATCTTTTGGCAGTAGCTGTTTTCCCTGCCCCTGGAAACCTTTAATGCCTTATAAATCATATCCTCCTTTGCTGCCATGATATTGACCAGATTGCGGAGTTTCGAAGCATCAAAGGGGGCGGCATTGATGTGGATATGGATGTTATGCAAAGCTTCACATAACATTCATTATGACAAGAAGAACGTTATGCTGAGTCAATGGCGGCAAGCCGCATAGCATGCGGCTTAACCGTCAAATGACTTTGCATAACATTTTCACTTACCGAGAGAACTTAGCCACTTCATCAGCTCAACGTCTTCTGACCACGATGATTGCCGACTATGCTGCGGCATAACTGTGGAAGCCGCTTTCTGCAAGGCTGCACGTTTCATTTCGGAGTCTGCCCTTGCGTAGATTTCCGTAGTTTTGACGCTGGCGTGTCCCAGCCAATCTCGAATATATACGAGATTCACCCCGGCTTGGAGCAAGTGCATGGCCTTGCTGTGCCGGAGCATATGCGGCGACACTATGGTTGGGATAATGCTTGCATCTTTCTCACGGGCGGCGGATGCGTATTTACTGAGAATATACGCAACACCGGCCCGTGTCAGTTTTTCGGCATTATGACCGACAAACAGCGGATGATCGGACTTAGCCGGAGCATCTAAACCCCAAGCAGACAAGTACTTCACGAGATGACCTGTCATTTCTGAGGAGAGCGGGCATTGCCGGGATTTTCGGCCCTTGCCAAAGAGCGTCACAACCGGCGGCGCGGCCAGACGCAAATCTTTCGGTTTTAACTCTATGAGTTCACTGACGCGCGCGCCCGTGTCATAAAGGAGACCGAGCAAGGCGAGATCGCGCATTCCGTAAACGGTTGAAATATCCGGCATGGCCAGAATGGTTTTTACCGCGTCCACCGTCAGATAATTCACGGTTGGCTTCACTGTTCTTTTTACCGGGATGCTGAGCACTTGCTGGCACTGAAGCATCATATCCGGCTTTTCGCTCTGCAAATACCGGAAAAAGGCGTGAATTCCCGCAAGCCGGTGATTTCGTGTGGACACGGCGTTGCCCTGCACAGTTTCAAGCCATGACAGGAAGCCCTCAACAAATGATTTGTCAACATCCGCGAGGGTTAGACGTTCCGGGCAAATGCCTCGCTGCGTATCCGCAAAGCGCAGCAGGAGCTTAAACGTATCCCTGTACGCGCGGACAGTGTTTTCGCTGGCATTGCATTGTCCGGGAAGATAAGCGGATAAATATTTCGTCAGCGCGTAAGCGAAATCCGAAGGTTTCATTGTGCCACCTCCAAATCCGCCGCCGGCAGCATGTTGCCGTAAACGCACTGAAGCTGTCCGAGGATTTCGGGGTGAACCGCCGCAGTCATGCGAAGATATTTCTCGGTCGCGGAAATATTCTCGTGTCCCAAATACATGGACAGCGCCGGAAGCGCACAATACAAATCCATGCCGTCCCCGGCCATTTTTCGCAGGCTGTGAACGGCGAACGTGTGCCGGAGATCGTGTACGCGCGGCCCCTTGCCCCGTCCCCGGTGCGATATACCTGCTTCAAAGAGGAACCGGCGAAACCACGGATAAATCGTAAACGGTTCAACGCAGCCACCGTATTTGTTCGGAAAGAAATATGCGGTATCCGGGCA
>NZ_JAYFPU010000043.1:0-8099 GCF_034927525.1 Christensenella sp. | reverse complement strand
TCCCAGTTTTTCGAGCTCTGTCGTGATCGAGTGCAGACGGTCGCTTTCCTTGTAACGCAGCCGTCCCGCGTTGTATATTCTCGTTTTACCCTGCGCGGCACAGCCAAGGACAGCCAGCACGGGAACCAGATCAGGTATCTGTGAAACATCTGCCTCGATAGGCTTTAAAGCACCTTTTTCTATGATGATCTCATCTTCGTTTTCTGTGATTTCAGCCCCCATACACCGAAGAAGCCCGATGATCGCCTTATCCCCCTGTTTGGAGTCCAAACAAAGTCCTTTCAGCCTCACACTTCCGGTGATCGCCGCAGCCGCCGCAAAAAAAGCAGCATGGGAATAATCGCCCTCAATCTCCATGTCGCACGGGACATAACCCTGTCTGCCGGATATTTCTATATTATTCCCGCTCCATCTGCTGTTGACCCTGAATCTGCTTTGCACATCCTGCGTAATATCGATATACGGTTTTGATTCCGGCTCAGTCGTGATATGTAACCCCGAATCATCAAACAGCATCGGCAGCTTAAACAAAAGTCCAGACACAAACTGCGAGGATACATCCCCCGGCAGTTCATATTCCCCTCCGGCAAGCTCGCCGCATATCTCGATCCGTTCTTCGTTCTTATCGAACCGCACATGGTTACGCACAAATATCTTGTCGTATCCGTCCATCGGCCGTCTCAGCAGACGGCCATGTCCTGTAAAGGTATGTTTTTTTCCGTCAAGCGCCAACGGCAGTAAAAACCGTAAGGTTGAACCGGATTCGCCGCAATCGATCACTTCTGCGCTCTCGCTGTGCAACCCTCCGGACACAATACAGCTGTCGCCTTCAATATCATAATGACACAATCCCATAGCGCGCAAAGCCTGTGCTGTTGCGCTAATATCCTCAGAAAAAGCGATATTTCTCAGGGAAGTGCTACCGGGAGCGAGCGCGGCGCAGATCAGTGCACGATGCGATATGCTCTTGGATGGGATCACCCGAATGCTGCCGGAGATAACCGATGGTGCGATTCGCTTCATACTTTCATTTCCTTTACTGTTTTTTGTATTAATTCTGCCGGCAGTTTTTTCAGTACTGCATGACCGATCTGATCGATCAGCACAAAATGAATATCCTTGCCGTCAGCCTTTTTATCAGCCAGCAGTATTTGCAATGCCTGGTCTAAAATATCTTGTTTCAGCATAACAGGCAATTTATATTTTCGCAACAATGATATCGTGTCGCTCGCAAGCCCCTTTGGCGAAATCCCAAGCTGTTCTCCGAGGTGCGCTGCATAAACCATGCCGATTGCGATCGCTTCGCCGTGCAGAAACGTTCCATATCCTGCCACTGTCTCGATCGCGTGACCGATCGTATGCCCATAATTGAGCTGCATACGGATGCCCGTATCATACGGGTCTTGGTGCACATAATCTGTCTTGATCTCGCAGCAGCGTTTTACGATCGCTCCAATATCCGCACTCTGCTGCACAAGCGTTTGGTGCAGGCCTTTGTCCGCAATATAAGCATATTTGACGACTTCTGCCATGCCCGCCGCGTATTGCCGTTCGTCAAGCGTATCCAGTGCAGATGTATCTGCAAAAACAGCGCATGGTTGATAAAACGCGCCGACCATGTTTTTGCCGCCCCGCAGATTGACCGCAACCTTTCCACCGACCGAACTGTCCACCTGCGCCAAAAGCGTCGTCGGATATTGTACAAACCGCACGCCGCGCTTGAATGTCGCTGCGGCAAACCCGCAAATATCCCCTACAACGCCACCGCCGACCGCGGCCAGCACGCTGTTTCTGTCAAGCCCGAAATCCATCAGGCGGTCGTATATCATTTCGAGGTTTTGCATGTTTTTTGATTCTTCACCGGATTTTAAAACAATGACATTTGTACCGGCAAAGCGTTTTCCATACAAATCATAAACCACATCGTCTGTGATGATCGCAGACTTTTCAAAACTCTTTAAATATTCGTTGTTCAATAAATCGTTTCCGATCAGAATATCATAGCTTCCGTTATCGGCATGCACCTGTACCTTTTCCATCATTTCTCCGTTCTACATCACGCTTTTCAGCACGTTGATTTTAGCCATGATACTGTCAAACTGCCCGGGCGTCAAGGACTGCGCCCCGTCACACAGAGCGTGCTTGGGATCGTTGTGTACTTCGATCATAATGCCGTCCGCACCGGCGGCGACAGCGGCAAGCGCAAGCGGCTCCACCATATACGGCAGCCCAGTCGCATGGCTGGGATCGACGACAATCGGCAGATGCGACATCTTTTTGATCGCGGGGATCGCGCTCAAATCGAGCGTATTGCGTGTGAATGTTTCAAAGGTGCGAATACCCCGTTCGCACAGAATAACGTTTTCGTTGCCGCCCGCCATAATATATTCCGCACTCATCAGCCATTCCTCGATAGTATTGGAAAGTCCGCGCTTCAAAAGGATCGGCCTGTCCGTCTGTCCGATCTCTTTTAGCAAATCAAAATTCTGCATATTGCGCGCCCCGATCTGGATCATATCCACCTTTTCCGCAAACAGCTCGACATATTTGGGTGCCATGATCTCCGTCACGATGGGCATATGCACCTGTTCCCTCACGTCTACTAGGATATCCAGCCCAAGCTCTCCAAGTCCCTGAAAAGCATACGGTGAGGTACGCGGCTTAAAAGCGCCACCACGCAGTATCTGCGCACCGGATTTTTGGATGCTGTGCGCAACGCTTGCCAGCTGCTCGGTAGATTCCACCGAGCACGGCCCTGCCATTACCTTCACATCCCCGTCGCCGATCTTTACGCCGCTGATATCAATGATGCTGTCCTCCGGGTGGAACTTCCTGTTTGCCTTTTTGAAGGGCTCTTGTACAGAAACCACACGCTCTACGCCGCCCATCAGTCCGATGCGCTCTTTATCTACCGTATAGGTGTCGCCAAGCACGCCGAGCACTGTACAGTCGATACCGTGGTTGATCTGTACCTGCATCCCCTTTTGCTCCAGTCTGTCTGATACCTTCATAATCTCCGCTTGTGTCGCATCGCTTTTCATTACTACAATCATGACTTCAATACCTCTTCTTCGAATTTACTCGTAAAAATAAAAATGCTGTAAGCACTTGCCGGTGCTTACAGCATTTGACTGCTTTGCTTTAAGAATACATACGCACACCGACAGATTAACACAAAAACAAGCCATAGCGATAAAAGTCGCTAAAGCTAAATGTGCTAAAAAATCGTTCTGATGTACGTTTCATGCCTCGCTGCTCCTTCGTAACATTATCTGTATTATAGGAGATTTCTTAAGACATTTCAACTTATTTTTGTTTTTTTTCGAAAAAAAGATTACTTATTACGATAATATTACAAAAAAGACTTTACAAGTACTTTTCCATATGTTATCTTAATACTAAAGAACAAAATTTTTTTATATAATGTTCCTCCAGTACTATATTTATAGGGAAACCTCCGCCTCCCGCGGAGGTTTCCTTTTTTGTCAGATTTATGTAAATTTTCAGTAATATTAATTTTCTTTTTGCTTCTGCCGTAAAATTACTATATAATGGTCTAAAAAGCCGGTTTTATGCGATTTATTGCCGGTAGATATATGAGGTATGACAAAGTGATTATAATCGTTAAGCAACAGGCGCCCGAAACCAAGTTAAACGAGCTGATCCATAATCTTGAACAGCAAAATTTCAAAATCCACCTGAGCAAAGGTGAAAACACCACCATCATCGGCCTCGTCGGCGATACCTCGCTTGTGGATATCGACAATATCAAAGCAAAGGATATCGTGGAAGACGTTCGCCGCGTGTCCGAGCCCTATAAAAAAGCCAACCGCAAATTCCATGCTGATGATACGGTGATCGACGCGGGCGGCCAGTTGATCGGCGGTGGTCATTTTGCGGTCATCGCAGGCCCCTGTTCTGTGGAAAGCGAACAGCAAATGCTTGAGATCACAGGTGATATCCGCAAAAGCGGCGCTAATTTCCTGCGCGGCGGCGCTTATAAGCCCCGTACTTCACCGTATGCCTTTCAGGGGCTGGAGCAGGACGGTATCCGCTTGTTGCTTGCATGCAAAAAGCAATTTGGCATCCCCGTTGTGACCGAGATCATGGGGATTTCAGATATCCCTTATTTTGAGCACGTCGACGTGATTCAGGTCGGTGCACGCAATATGCAGAATTTCCGTCTGCTAAAGGAACTTGGGAAACTGAAGCAGCCCATCCTCTTAAAGCGCGGACTCGCCAATACCATTGAAGAATTTTTAATGAGCGCGGAATATATCATGGCGGGTGGCAACGAAAACGTCATCCTGTGCGAGCGCGGCATCCGTACTTTTGAGACGTTCACGCGTAATACGTTTGATTTGAGCGCGATTCCCGTCCTGAAAAATAAATCACATTTGCCTGTTATTGCCGATCCGAGTCATGCGGCAGGCCTCAACTGGCTGGTCGAGCCTCTTTCCAAGGCTGCGATCGCTGCCGGTGCTGACGGACTTATGATCGAAGTACATAACGACCCGGAACATGCCCTTTCCGACGGAAAACAGTCCCTCACTCCGCATACGTTTGACGATATGATGAAAAGACTGAAGGCATACATGGAGCTCGAAGGAAAACAAATAGGCTGATTTTCTTAGACACCTAAAAGGATGCGCTGCAAAAGTCGCGTCCTTTTATTTTTTGTATAAATTACAATATTATAGTAAGAAAACGCAGCTTCACGATCAACATGGATAGTATTTCGGAGCATTACATAGTATTTCGCTATATTTCACTTATTATCATCCATCATTTTATATTAATGAAACATATTTTCCAAATAAGGCAAAATATCACGATTGTATAATTGTTAAGAAATTGTTACAATTATTACACATTATAGATTGAGGGATTTTAGGAGGAAATATGTTTAAAAAAATTGCAGCAGCAGTTACAGTTGCCTTTGCGGTCATGGCATTTATGCCCATCCCTGCCCTTGCGGTAGAACGGCATGAGGTATTACAGATCGGCGATGAAGACAGCGCAGACTCCTGGGTATATGACTTCCAGAAAAAATTAAACGATATGGGTTACTTAAAGACCCCTGCAACAGGTTATTTCGGTACAGACACACAAGCAGCCGTGATTCAATTCCAGACGGAAAAAAGCCTTGCTGTTGATGGCAAAGCCGGCCCCGATACCAGAAAAGCGATCTATGGCGGCGATTATTTTGCAATTGATAATTCAAGAAGCATCAGCAACCGTCTGGCAAGCCAAACACAAGCGCCGGCTGCAGACCCTTCCACTTCCCCCTCCTCCGGAACGGCGAATGCGCTCAACCCCGGTGATAAGGGCTCTGATATTTCCAAACTGCAGCAGCGGTTGAAGGATCTTGAATATTATGACTATTCCAGCATTACCGGTTATTATGGCCCGGTTACAACTGAAGCTGTCAAAAAATTTCAACGCACAAACGGGCTTGAAGCCAATGGCGCCATGACTGCTGACAGCCTTACCTTGTTATATTCAGAAGGTACCAAATTCTATACGATGTACCCGCAGGATAGCGGCGACGACATCAAATCCATGCAGGACCGTCTTTCACAGCTCGGTTATTTCGAAGGCTCCTCTACTGGTTATTTTGGAAGCATCACCACCAATGCGGTAAAGCGCTTTCAGGATGCCAACGGCTTAAGTGTGGATGGCGTTGTTGGAAAGAACACGCGCGGACTGCTCTATTCCGATAGTGCGAAGTCTGCTCCCGGTGGTTCTTCCTCGGAGTCTTCTAATAATTCGTCTGGTTCGTCAAATGGTTCCTCCAATTCCGGTTCTTCGGATTCCGGCTCCGGTTCCTCCGCCAGCAGTTCGAATTCTACCATTCAGCGTGTTCTGGACGTTGCGAACTCCCAGATGAACAAGCCCTATTCCTATGGTTCCAGCGGACCGAATTCTTATGACTGCTCCGGTTTCGTCTATTACTGCCTGAAAAACTCGGGCGTTGCGACCGGTCGTCTGAGCTCTGCGGGTTACTCCAATGTTTCCGGATGGCAAAGTGTTTCAGATATGAATTCCCTCTCCGTCGGAGACCTGATCTATTTCAAATCGGATAAGAGCTCTGTTGTAAGCCACATCGGTATTTACATCGGTGGTGGCAGCATGATCCATTGTGCCCCTTCCAGCAATGGTGTAAATATCAGCAGCATCTCGTCCGGTTACTATAACAGGAACTTCCTCGGCGCAAAACGCTTCATATAGTAAGATCATCAATCAAAAGCCGCTTGAAAAAAGCGGCTTTTATTTTTCATTTTTATCTTGTAATTCTATTTCGTTTTTGATAGAATATATCTCGCACGGAGTAAATATTCTGTGGGGGTATAGCTCAGCTGGTAGAGCGCTTGCTTCGCATGTAAGAGGCCAGCGGTTCGAATCCGCTTATCTCCACCACCCAAATGTCAAGGTCACGACAAAAGAAATTTTGTCGTGACCTTGACTCTTTTACTGGAAATTTTCTGCTCAAGACACAAAACCCGCATCAGAAGCAGATTGGTTCGAACTAAAATGTAGTTCGAACCACCCACTCAAATTATGGCGTCAAATCCAGTCTCTTGCGCTAAACAGTTGATAAAGCCAGCAAGTTTCCACTCAATCTCAATTCTGCTATCTGGAAACACCAGCACCTTCTCAATCAGCATTTCCACCAATTCTTTTGTTAAAATTCTTTTTCTTAATGCTTGTTCTGCCGCTTCTACAGCAACTTCATCAGTTACCCTTCTACTGCGTTGGTCGAGAATGACATCAAGAACCTGCTTCACTTTCTTCATCTCAATGTCGATTGAAGATGTTTTTGTTTTGTATTCTTCCCGGCATATCCCACCCAGCACAAGAGATTCATAAAGCCGCTGTTTTTCATCCTGCAGCTTTTCCATCAGGACTTCATGTTCAGACGCCGCCGGGATTTGAGGTGCACGAATACCGTTAGATAAAGAAAATGATGCCATTATTGTTTTTGACTGACGCTTAATACTTTTCAGAATCAAGCTCTCCAGTTCGCTCTTTGGAACGCGCAGTCTATGACAGGCAGCACCAGGCGCCGGCAAAGTAAACCCGCAGTGGAAAGCAGCGTTCTTAGTACAGCTTATCTTCATTATATGCCCGCAGTGCCCACAAACTACTTTTCCTTTGAGTGGAGAGGAACAAGAAGCAGCATACCGTTTAGTTGTGCTTACATCCCGTTTACGAAGTGGCTCACCCTTAATACGAAGCTGCTCCTGTACCGCATCAAACAAAGCCTGCGAGATGATGGCAGGGTGATGATCAGGAATCCTTATCCAATCCTTACTGGCAACTTGGGCGCGGTTAGGATTGCCGACCTCCAACGTTCTTGTTTTTCCGGCGACATACATGCCCAAATATTGTTCGTCTCGCAAAATCTGCAGAAGCACTGGTTTCTGCCAGACATAGGCTAATTCAGCATCCATTGCAGTCGCTCGTTGTTGTTTTTTTCGAGCTGCAGGGGTAGGACGCTTCTCTTCATATAGACATTTTGCAATACCAACTAGACTCTTTTTCTCAGCGTACATCTCAAAAATAAGCCGTACTGTTTCGGCAGCCTCCGCATCAATGATCATTTTGCGGTTCTCGTCCAATGTGTAACCAAAAGCACAGTTTTTAGTAACAAACTCACCGCGCAGAGCTTTCTCGCGTTTCGCACTTCGGATCTTCATAGAAAGGTCGCGGCTGTAGTATTCGTTAATCAAAAACTTGAATGCAACTTCCATTCCGCCAGTATCGCCGTCAAGCGCAAAGGAGTCAAACCCATCGTCAATTGAGATAAAACGCACCCTGTACAATGGAAAGACACGCTCAATAAAGTACCCTGTCTCTAAAGCGTTGCGACCAAATCTTGAGAAATCCTTTACAAGGATGCAGTTTATCTTGCCGTCGCGGACAAGCTCAAGCAACTCCTGTACGGCTGGCCGCTCGAAAGCTGACGTTAGATAACGATACTTTTGAAAACACTGGAAAATCAAGGTTTTTCGAGCGACGGACAAGCAGGGTATTGTACTAAAAACTGAATACGACGCAGAAGCGGCGTTTCTTACTCTCTACATGGGAGAACAGGA
>NZ_JAYFPU010000074.1:0-4500 GCF_034927525.1 Christensenella sp. | reverse complement strand
GGGTATATCTGGTTTTCGAAGCGCTGCTTGATCACCATCGTACCCAGTCCGTATGCGCGCTGCGTAAGCTCGATCTCCGGTGACTCGACGCCTGTAAGCGCCTGTGGCGGGAACGGGGACGCGATATCCATATCCCCCTGCGCAAAGCCGAGCAGCTTGTTGCGCACATATCCGCCCACCAGATAGGCGGGCGCAACCCCCGCCTGCCGCAGTAGTTCAAACAACCGTTGCTGCGGCGCGCCAAGCGCGATTTTCATTTTGTTTCTCCATCAAACACATATTCCGCCGCGCCCGTCATCATCGCGCGTCCGTCCGGCAGGTTGTCGATGTGCAGCGTGCCCGCAAAAAGACGGATATCCGCCTGCGGCCCCATGATGCCTTTTTTGTACATAACGACCCCGGCCGCTGTCGCGCCTGTACCGCACGCGAGCGTACGGCCCGCGCCGCGCTCCCACGTTTCCATGCGCGCCGTATTCTCGTTAAGCACCTGAATGAAATCAACGTTCGTCCTGCGCGGGAAAAGCGCGTGTGTTTCGATCTCGCGTCCCAATGCTTCGATGGGCACCGCCTCCATGTCTTCCACAAACACGATCGTATGCGGCACGCCCATCAGCACGCTTGAAGCGCGCACGGCTCCATGCGCCGTTTCGATCTCAAAATCCATCGGGTCCTGCGCAAGCACAGGGATCGCCTGCGGATCGAACGAAGGCTTGCCCATATCGACGCGCACCGCGCTCACTTTGCCGTTTTCGATCACAAGCTCCGGCCTGATCACGCCAGCCAGTGTTTCCACATCCATCTGTGCTTTTTTGACGATGCCCTTATCATATACATAGCGCGCGAAGCAGCGGATACCGTTGCCGCACATCTCCGCCTCTGAGCCGTCGGAATTGATGATGCGCATACGCACGTCCGCATGGTCGCTTTTGTCAACGAGCAGCAAGCCGTCGGCGCCCACATTAAGCCGTCGTGCGCACAATGTGCGCGCAAGCGCCGTGACATCGCTCCCTGTAAGCTCGCGTTCTTCTATCACAATAAAATCGTTACCCAGTCCGTGCATTTTTGTAATATGCATTTTTTCACCACGCTTCTTTCGCAAAACACCGCCAGCAAGCTGCTTTACGGCGTTACTTAAATTGTTAATTTATTATGTATTATAACACATTATAGCACAACGGGCGGAAATTTTATGGTACAATACTATTAAAAATAAAGGATTTGAGGGTTTTTTCCAGAATATTATAAGTTGCAGGAATTTTGTCCTGAAAAAAAGTATGCGGCAGGTATGGGGATGCCGGCGGCATATGGCAACAGAGGGTAGTGTATGTATTTAAAGCCATCGCGTCACAAGAGAATGCGCAGGCGCACATCTATATTGATTGTCATTATTATCGTGATCGTGGCTGTGGCCGGGGTCTTATTGTATCTCGATAATTTCACGGAGTTTTCGTTTTCGAAACCAATGCTCAAGGAAACGGAAACACGTCTTCCGGATACGACCGTTGCGAGCAGCGGCGGCATTTTGTATGTGGATGACGGCACGCTTCATTTGCTCGACCAGAACGGTTCTTCTGTGTGGGACTTAAAGCAGGAGCTTGTTGACCCCAAAGTCGCGTGCTCTGACCAGATCGTTTCTTTGTACGCGCAAAAGTCGCTGCAGGCGTTCTCCTTTGATAAGGAGCCGCTGTTCTCTACGTCGCTTGATTCAGACATCTTAAGCGTGCGCTGTGGCAGCACCACAGTTGCTGCCCTAACAAGCGCGGCGGACGAGGCGGGTATCGTGCAATACTATATCTCCTTATATAACAATAAGGGCGAAGCTGCAGCGCAGCGTATCGAGCTGGCTACGAAGCCTGTGCTCGACTTCGGCTTCAACACGGGAGGCGATCTTTTCTGGGTGCTTTCGCTCGACAGCTCGGGCGTTGTACCTGTTTCGTACATCACGACGTACAAGACGGACGGCTCTATCACGGGCAGCATCGAGATCGACACGCAGGTCATTGAAAAAGTATATGTCACCTCTGATTCGATCTTTGCTTCGGGGACAAACAATCTGCTTTCCTACAGTTATGTAGGCGCAAAGCAGGCGGACGCGCTTGTGTATGGATGGAAGCCTGTGGGCGCAAGTATTGAGGGCAACAATTTGAAGGCGGCTTATGTATCGCGCGCCAGCCTTGCCACCATCGAATCTGCACGCATCTACGCAAATGATTTGAGCTATCAGACCGTGCGTCTGCCGCGCGACGTGTTCTCACTCGCGCTTTCACAGACCAAGCTCTTTGCCTTTACGCCGGGCGAAATCTATTCCTTTACGCCGGAGGGCAAGCTGGACCGATCCGTAAAGCTTGACCAGACGATCACCACCGTCAAACAGCTTTCAAGTGACATCGCTGTGGTTTGGGATCAGGACAAGAGCTATATTATGCATCTCAACTAGGGGGAACTATGGGTATACTGAACTGGATTGTGCTGTTTCTGATCGCAATCTATATATTGCAGGGCTTCCACAAGGGGTTCCTGATCTCCGTTTCCAATACGATCGGTATGGCGCTTTCGTGGATCATTGGTTTTGTGTTCAGTCCGCTGATGTCGCAGGCCATTGCCGACGGGCCTTTTTATAAGTTTCTGTTGTATTTCACCAATGGCGTTGACCAACTGAAGGCTTCGGGCAATATGCTTGTGACCACGATGTCACAGGCGCAGATCGACCAGGTGGTCTCTACCGCCAACCTGCCCGCGCCTTTTGACCATCTGGTGTCGCAGAACATGGCTGGTACTGTATTTGAATCGGCCGGTCTGCATACGGTTTCTGAATATGTCAGCAGCACGATCACCAATGTTGTGGTCAACATCTTCGCTTTTTTGGTGATCTATGTGATCGCGCGCATCATCATCGCGCTGCTCGTCAATGCCTATAACTATGCTTCGCCGCTTCCCGTATTACGCAGGTACGACAGCCTGATCGGCGGCGGTGTGGGCGCACTGCGGGGATTTTTAGGGATGTTTGCCCTGTTTATGATCATCCCCGTGATCCTTGTTTCTATGCCTACCGAATTGATTACCGACATTATCAACGGTTCGTCCTTTGCGTCGTTCTTCTATCATAATAATTTCCTGCTTGCGGGGATATCCGGCGTGATATAGCTGTATCCAAAAAGGCGTTGCAGCTGCAACGCCGTTTTTTGATTGTGTAATTTACACTTCCTTTTTTGTGTAGATACGCACCGAGACAAACCATGAAACAACAAGCGCCGCGACCGAGACAAACGGCAGAAACTCCATCAGCATGGCGATCGTTTCCATCATACCTTCCGCGCCGTTTTTGCCGCCGATGATCGAAAGCAGCATGAAGGGAACGAGGAATATGACGATCACAATGATCCGTGCTTTTTCGATCCCAAACCAATACATCAGAGGTATCATGATGCTGATAAATATCCCTACCATACACGCCAGTATGCCGACGATCATCCACGCGTCCGGTTCCATTTGCGCCACCCCGAGCGCCACGAGAATCAGATTGACCGCAAAACCGATGGCCGCGCCGATCCCTGTAATCAGCAGCGAGAACAGGTATTTGGAGAGCACGAGCTGCTTTCTTGTGTACGGGAGGGACAATACGTAGCTGTCCCAGCCGTACGCTTTGTCGTACGCGAAGGAGGTGAAGCCCATCATGCCGCCGATAAAGATGCAGATGGCGATCATAAATCCTGTGGAAAAATCGCTGTCTTGCGACACAAACGCGGGGATCATGCAGATGGCGACCACAAAAAGAAAGATAATAAAAAAGTTTTTCATTCCCAGAAATTCTTTTACAAGCAACCCTTTCATTTCTTCTCTCCTTTCACCGTGAAAAGCATAATGTCTTCAAGTGTCGCACTGTCGACGACCGCGCCGGCGTATTTGAGTGTTGCGCCCTCGCGGTCTGTGACGAGCGCTTCATATCCAAAGCTCGACCTGCGGTACCCGGCGATATCTTTTTTATCGATCTTTTGGAATAATTCCTCGCCGCATTTCAAAATGCCGTATTCATACAGCATCTTATCTTTTTGTTCCGACATTGCGACCCTGCCGTCGTGGATGAACGTGATGTAGTCCGCCACCTTTTCCAGATCGCTGGTGATGTGCGAGGAAATAAGCACGGAATGCTCTTCATCCTGTATAAAATCCAAAAATTCATCTAATATCTCGCTGCGCACGATGGGATCGAGCCCGCTCGTCGCCTCGTCTAAAATGAGCAGCTTCGGCCGATGGGAAAGCGCCGTGGCAATGGACAGCTTCATGCCCATACCGCGGGAAAACGTTTTGATCTTTTTGTCCTGCGGCAGCTTGAATTTTTGCACGTATTCCGAAAACAGCGCATCATCCCATTTTCCACGGAAAATGGAACGCATGATCGTTGCAACGTCCTTGGTTTTTAGCTGCTCGTTGAAGGCGATACGGTCGAGAACCACGCCGATCTGCGACTTGATCTCGCGTTCGCAGTCTACATGATCCATT
>NZ_JAYFPU010000200.1:0-4689 GCF_034927525.1 Christensenella sp. | reverse complement strand
ACGCAGAGGACGCCGGTGGAAATGATATCGAGCTGAAAAGAGACCCGGCGGCGCCGTTTGTGGCTCGCGTTTTAAAGACGATTGCGGATCCGTTTGTAGGCAAGCTGTCGATCATCAAGATCGTGCAGGGCACGTTGACGTCAGACATGACTGCGACCAATGGCAATACAAGCAAGCCGGAAAAATGTTCGAACCTCGGCGTTATGCGCGGTAAAAAGCTGATCAATGTAACAAAGCTTTTGGCAGGGGATATCGGAGCGATCGCAAAACTGCAAAATACTGCAACGGGCGATACGCTTTGTACAGGCGCGTGTACGCTGCGCTTTAAGCCCATCGAATTCCCCGAACCTTCTATTTCCCTTGCTGTCACGGCAAAGAAGAAGGGCGAAGAAGAAAAAGTGTTTGGCGGCCTGCATAGGTTAGAGGATGAAGACCCGACATTTAAGCTTGTAAAAGATACCGAAACGGGAGATATGCTCGCAAACGGTATGGGTGAGATGCATCTGGAGATCATCATCAACAAATTAAAGAGCAAATTCAACGTGGAAGGCGAAATGCATGACCCGCGCATCCCATACAGGGAAGCGATCAAAAAACCGGTCAAGGCACAGGGCAAACACAAAAAACAATCAGGCGGTCATGGACAGTATGGCGACGTATGGATCGAGTTTTCGCCGGTTCCGGATGGACTTGCGGACTTTATCTTTGAGGATAAGATCGTGGGTGGCGTAGTGCCGCGCCAGTATATTCCCGCTGTAGAAAAGGGATTGAAAGAGAGCATCAAAAAAGGCGTGCTGGCAGGCTATCCTGTGGTCGGTTTGAAATGCACACTGTATGACGGCTCTTATCATACGGTGGATTCTTCTGAGATGGCCTTTAAAGTAGCGGCAAATCTTGCGTTCAAAAAGGGCGTTGCGGAGGCGGGGCCGATTCTTTTGGAACCCATTGTGAAAGTGGTCGTTACGATCCCGGATGAGTATATGGGCGATATCATTGGAGATCTCAATCGCAGGCGCGGCAGGATACTCGGTATGAATCCGGTAGAAAATATGCAGGAAGTGACGGCGGAGGTGCCGATGAGCGAAATGTTCAAATATGCGACTGACCTTCGTTCTATGACGCAGGCGCGCGGCACTTTTAAGCAGACGTTTGAGCGTTATGAAGAAATCCCGGCACAGATGGCGGATAAGGTCATCGCACAGGCGAAACAGGATATGGAAGAATAAAGAATGGCTTTATAGAAAGCCGTACCGTAAGCTGGTACGGCTTTTCTTTTGTAAAAATTTTAGGTAATAGGCAAGCATTCCTTTTGGTTTTATGGTAAAATGAAAGCATTGATATGAATCATAAAAATTTATATATATGGAGCGTTATGACATGAGGAGAACAAAGATTATCTGCACCCTTGGTCCGGCCTGTGAAGATGAAAAAATGATTGAACGAATGATCGAAGCGGGTATGGATGTTGCCCGGTTCAATTTTTCACACGGCGATCATGATGTGCAAAAGGAACGAATCAAAAAAATCCGCAAAATCAGCAAGAAAATGGGACGCTATATTTCTTGCCTGCTTGATACGAAGGGGCCGGAAATCAGGATCGGTCAATTTGAGACTGGGTCGGTCGAACTCAAAACAGGAGACGTGTTTACCCTGACGACGCGCGAAGTGGTGGGCGATGAGACGATCGTGTCCATTTCGTTCAAGGACTTGCCGCGCGACTTAAAGCAGGGAGCGGTGGTTTTGATCGACGACGGACTGATCGAGCTACAGGCGACGAATATCACGGAGACTGATATTACGTGTAAAATTTTGAACGGCGGAACGCTGGGCGATAAAAAGGGTGTGAATGTTCCCGGGTTTACGATCTCCCTTCCATATGTCAGTGAGAAAGACAAAGCGGACATCATTTTCGGCATCGAGAACGAGTTCGACTTTGTCGCCGCGAGTTTTACGCGCCACGAACAGGATATTTTAGATATCAAAAAAATACTGGAAGAGCATAACAACAGGAGCATCCGGGTCATTGCAAAAATCGAGAACGCGGAAGGTGTGAAGAACATCAACGATATCTTGCGCGTTTCTGACGGGATTATGGTCGCGCGCGGCGATATGGGAGTCGAGATTCCTTTAGAAGACGTACCAGTCTATCAGAAGCGCCTGATCGACAAGGCATATACGGCGGGAAAGATCGTGATTACAGCGACGCAGATGCTGGACAGCATGATGCACAACCCGCGCCCTACACGTGCGGAAACGACGGACGTGGCGACGGCGATCTATGACGGGACAAGCGCGATCATGCTTTCCGGCGAGACGGCGGCGGGCAAGTATCCTGTGGAAGCGGTACAGACGATGGCGCGTATTGCTTTACGTGCGGAAAAGGACATCGATTACAGGGAACGCTTTGAGCAGAACGATATCGATTGTTTCTCTGATGTGACAAACGCGATCTCTCATGCGGCATGTACGACAGCATACGACCTCGGCGCGTCGGCGATCATTACAGTGACGAAAACAGGCACATCGGTACGCATGACGTCCAAATACCGTCCGTCCATCCCGATCATCGGATGTTCGCCCGACCCGATCGTGTGCAGGCAGCTGAGCATGTCCTGGGGCGTGATCCCGCTCGAGGTAGAACAAAAAGACAATACGGACGAACTGTTTGCGACCGTAGTAGATACCGCCAAGGAAGCAGGCTATTTGAAAAACGGAGACCTAGTCGTGATCATGGCGGGCGTACCGCTTGGCATCGCCGGGACGACGAATCTTTTGAAGGTACATATCGTCGGCAACGTTCTTGTGAAGGGCGTGGGGGTCAATAATATGTGCGCGTCCGGCAACCTGTGCGTTGCCAATACGGAAAAGCAGGCGCGGCAGCTTTTTAAGAGCGGAGACATTCTTGTGATTCCGAAAACGTCAAATTATATTTTGGATTTAATGAAGCAGTCTGCGGGTATTATAACAGAGGACGACAATCTGGATTCGCATGCGGCGATCGTGGGCATGGCGCTCGATATTCCCGTGCTTGTGGGTGCGGTGAGCGCAACGCAGATACTCAAAAGCGGAACGCACATCAAACTGGATGCGGAACGCGGACTGGTATGTAACGAAAATCGTGAGGACTGATAGGTATTTATGTTGAATTTTAAACCGTTGGAGGTTGACGATAAACCTCTTTTTGACAGCTTCGTGCTTGTGAACGACTACAGGCATTCGGAAGCGTCTTTTTCGAACATGTATACATGGCAGGAAGCCTGGGACATCCAGATGGCAGTGCATGAAGACGCATTGTTTATCAAAATGTACAGCGACGTATATAAGCCGTTTATGCTCCCGCCTTATCTCAAAGACTTGAATCGATCCATTGAACCGTATATGCGCATGTGTGAAGACCATATGACACAGGAAAACGGCGTGTTCTACATCAAGTGCGCTACGCCGGAGATGATGGAAAGGATCAAGCACGACTGTGGTGAGCGATATGACTACGCATATGACGAGTATAATACGGAATATGTATACAATGCGCAGGATTTAATGAATTTATCCGGCAAAAAATATCATTCCAAGAGAAACCATGTGAATTGTTTTTTGCGTGACTATGAGAGCACGTTTGAGCCGTATGAGGACAAATACAGGGAGGAATGCCTGCGTTTGCAGATCGAATGGTCGAAGATAAAGGACGGCGATCCGCGCGAGGCGGAAGAAGAACTGCTGTCCATCACCAAAGCGCTCGATCATTGGCGTGAGCTTAACTTTAAAGGCTGTGTGGTCAAGATCAAAGGGGAAGTGGTGGCTTTCTCGTTCGGGGAACAGATCAGTTCTGATACGGCCATCATACATATTGAAAAAGCAAAGGCGGGTGTGAACGGCCTGTATGCCTATGTGAACAATGAATTTGTAAAGCGCGTGTGGTCTCATTGCAAATATATCAACCGCGCAGAGGACATGGGCGTGCCGGGGATCAGGAAGGCGAAAAAATCCTATCATCCGGCGTTTATGCTTGAAAAATACGATGTATTGTTGAGCGGAGAAGAAGAATGAACATCTGGCCTTTGGATGTGTCGCGAGAGCAGGAAGCAAAGCGGATATGGAACGTTTGCTTTGACGATACGGACACATTCATCACTCAATATTTTGAGAGCTTTGTGCAGTATGAAAAGACGCTCGGCTACTATGAAAACGATAAAATTTTGGCCGATCTTTTTATGTTGCCTTTTTGCGGGAAGCTACAGGGAAAACGATATGATGCGGACTTTCTGGCGGGGTGTGCTACGCTACCGGAGGCAAGAAAGCGCGGGTTGATGCGTGAGTTGGTGAGAGCGGCTATGCTCGATATGCGAAAGCGTGGACAGGCGGTCACCTACCTGCATCCCTTCCTGCATTCGTTTTATCGGCAGTTCGGCTATGAGACGATTGCCTATATCCGGCGGGAAACGTTGGAACCCAAAGGACGGGAAGATCAATCGGTACGCATATACGCAGATTTTTCAGATGCTCTAATCAGACAGCTGTTTGACGCGTATAACGGGTACATCGGACAATTTGACAATGCGTTTGTACGGACAGAAGAACGCTTCGCAGGCTGGCTGCGTTTGCTGTTTGCGGACGACGGCAGGTGCGCCGTACTGGAAGATACGAACGGGTCTGCCTATGCGCTCTATTATATAGACGGCGATACGGCAG
>NZ_JAYFPU010000095.1:0-23340 GCF_034927525.1 Christensenella sp. | reverse complement strand
GAAGAAAAGGTGGCCTACGGTACAAAGAGCATGATCCAGTCCGCGCAGATGGCGAACGCACTTGAGGTGCCGGCGGTGGTGGCTTTTTCTGGAATCGAAAATTTTGGACACATCAATGACTGGCCATATCCGGGCGGCTGGGAACACGAAGAAGAACAATTTGCGGAAAAATATGGATACATACTGGATAAATTCCAGGAATATGGCGTGAAGGTCGCATTTGAACCACATCCGAACAATATTATTTACGATACGCAGTCGGCGCTGCGGTGCCTCGAGGTCGTGGATAACCATCCGGCATACGGCATCAATCTCGATCCCGCAAATATCCTGTTTGCGGGCATCAATCTACAGACTTTCGTGGACGAGCTCAGAGACCGTATCGTGCTGGTTCACGCCAAGGATTGCGAGATCGTAGAGCATAACATGATGAAGGGCGGATACAATATGTACATGGCTGACGGCTGGGGGCGGATTGACAGGTCTTTTCGTTTCAGGATTCCCGGCTGGGGCAGCGTGGACTGGAAAAAACTGATCAGTGAACTTTATCTGGTCGGATATGACTATACGTTCAACTATGAACATGAAGACGTGTTGATGAGCCGTATGGACGGTGTAAAAAAGACCATCGAATTTTTAAAACCACTGATGATTGAAGCACCGTACGAGGGCAGAAACGATAAATTATTTACGAAATAGGCGGAGGAAAAAAGCATGAAAATGATGAGAGCACAGGTTTTGACGGAGCCTTGTAAATTTGAGTTAAAGGAAGTACCCGTCCCCCAGATTAACGACGACGAGGCATTGGTGAAAATCACTTACTGTGGTATTTGTGGTTCGGACTGGGGTTCGTATACCGGGAAATACGCGGATGAAGTCGAATGTATCCCGCTTACAACGGGACATGAATTCTGCGGCGTTGTGGAAGAAGTGGGCAAGGATGCAAAAGACATCAAGGTTGGTGACCGCGTAGCTGCTGATATTTGCATCCCCTGTGGTACATGCTATCATTGCCGTATTGGCGAACCGCTATTGTGCGCAGATTTCACGCAGATCGGTATCCACATTGACGGCGGGTTTGCGGAATATGTCAAGGTTCCGTGGAAAAACCTATATAAGGTGCCGGACGAAGTGAGTGACGAGAAAGCGGCATTCATTGAACCGCTTACCGCGACGCTTAACGCATCCAAGAAGATGGAATGTCAGATCGCAAGGAGCGTAGTCGTGATCGGCTGCGGCCTCGGGATCATCCATGCAAAACTTGCAAAACTGCGTGGTGCGGCTCCGGTCATTATCGTGGGCGATAATGCGGAACGCCTTGCGATGGCCAAGGAAATGGGCGCTGCAGATATCACGATCGATATTACAACGGGCATAGACGTTGTAGAGGAAGTCATGAAAATCACAAATGGCGTGGGTGCGGATTATGCACTCGAAGCCGTCGGGAACTCCAAACCATACGAGCAGGCCTTCAAGATGATCCGCCGCGGCGGCAAGGGGGAAGCCTTCGGTATCTGTGCAGACGACGATTATGCTTCACTGCCGCCTGTCGAATTCGTACTGCAGGAGAAGAAGGTAAGCGGAAGTACAGCCGGTATCGGCTATGACTGGGGCGATGCGATCACGCTCTTAAAATACGACATGGTAGACCCCACGCCTATGATCTCGATGATCGTACCGTTAGAAGAACTCGAAGATGCACTCAAGGAGATCCGTACCAACCAGAAGCTTATCAAGGTGCTGGTGGCGCCGGGCTTAAAAGAACGCAAGATTCTTTATAAATAGTTCGTTATTAAGCTTGAATCCGCGCTGGGGGAGTTAGGCATTGCGTCTGCTCCTTCCGGTGCGGTACAAGTATAAAAAAGGAGCGAGGATTCAAGTGGAAAAGTCGTTGAATAAAAAAAGTTTGTCGGCAAAGAAATTATTTGATAATCCGGTGGTCGGCCCTTATATCGCACTCATTGCGCTTTGCGTGATCGCCTCCATCGCCGCGCCGGAAATCTTCCCAACCGGAACGAACATTGCAAATATCCTGCGTCAGGTATCCATCGTGGGTGTGGTCAGTATCGGTATGACCATCGTCCTTTTAGTGGGAGGCATCGACCTTTCTGTCACAAGTGTAATGGCGCTCTCCGCCTGCCTGATGGCGCACATGAGTGAAGACCTGATGAAGGCAAACAAGCCGGAGATGGTGATGTGGGTCGTACTGATGATCCTGGGGATCGGCCTTCTAATCGGTCTTGTGAACGGCGTGATGATTGTGTTCCGCAACGTAGAACCATTTATTATCACCCTCGGTATGATGCAGGTGCTAAAGGGCATCAACTATATCTATACACAGGGTGCGCCCGGCGGCACGGTGACCGAGTTCTGGAAGATGTTTGGTTCGGAGTCGCTGTTCGATGCGATCCCCTACCCGGTGATCCTGTTTGCGGCGTTGATGATCATATTCGGGATCGTATTGCATAAAACGATTTATGGCCGTCATCTGTACGCGATCGGCAGCAACAAGGAAGCAGCAAGGCTTTCAGGCATCAAAGTCAATAAAAACAAGATCATTGCATATATGCTATGTGGCCTTACGGCGGCGATCGCCGGTATCATGCTGTGTGCCCGTGTGCGTGTCGGGGAACCGAACGGCAGCAACGGTTATGATATGGATTCCATCGCAGCAGTCGTCATCGGCGGTACTTCGATGGCAGGCGGCACGGGTACACTGTTTGGAACGCTTGCAGGTGTACTCATCATGGCTGTTATGAACAATATGCTGAACATACTCGGGGCAGACCCGTACCTGCAGATCGTGATCAAGGGTCTCATCGTGCTGGTGGCCGTACTGATCCAGAAAAAGAGGTAGCAAAGTATACATAGAGAGGATGGAGCATACATGAGTGAATATATGCTTGAAATGCTCGGCATCACAATGACGTTTCCCGGAGTCAAGGCGCTCGATAATGTCGATTTGCATATCAAAAAGGGCGAGGTTCATGCGCTAATTGGTGAAAACGGTGCAGGAAAATCAACGCTGATGAAAGTCCTTTCCGGCGTTAACAAACCGGTTGCGGGCGAAGTCAGGATCGACGGAGAAACGGTACATTTCCATGTGCCACAGGACGCGATCGATAAAGGCGTTGCGATGATCTATCAGGAATTGAGTCTTGTGCCGGATCTGACGGCGATCCAAAATGTCATGCTGGGGCATGAAAAACAAAAATATAAATTTATCAGCAAAAAACAGGAGGAGGAACAGGCCGGCAAATGGCTCGATTATGTCAGCCACGGAACACTTCCGAGCTATAAGATCCCTGTGCGTCGCTTAAGCGTTGCGCAGCAACAGATGGTGGATATCGCAAAAGCGCTCTCCTATAATGCAAAGATTATTGTGATGGACGAGCCGACAGACACGCTGACCGAAAAGGAAATGTACGTGCTGTTCGATATCATCAAAAAGCTGAAAGAGGACGGCATCACTGTCATTTACATCTCCCACAGGTTAGAAGAGATATTCGCGATCTGCGACAGGATCACGGTGCTGCGCGACGGCGCGTTTATTGCGGATGCAAACACCGCGGAGGTTGACAAGGACTGGCTTATCAGCAAAATGATAGGACGCGAAATGAAAAATACGTTTCCGCAGCGTAACAGGTGCGTGCAGAGCGAAACGATCTTGTCCGTCAAAGGCCTTACAGGCGGTATTTTTGAAAACGTGGATTTTGATTTGAAAAAGGGCGAGATTCTTGGATTCGCCGGTTTGGTCGGCTCCGGTCGTACGGAAGTGATGCGGGCGATCTTTGGAGCGGATAAGGTCAAGAGTGGTGAAGTCGTTGTGGGAGGCAAACAGGTGCTTTACAGGCATCCGAGTCAGGCTGTTAAAGAAGGCATTGGTTTCGCGACAGAAGACAGAAAAACGCAGGGGCTGTTCCTGAACCTCGATATCAAGACGAATGTATCCGCAGCGGCGGAGGAGAAGGTATCAAGCAAAGGATTTGTCAGCGATAAAACAGAAGCCGAGCTTGCGACACAGTATGTAAAAGACCTGCAGATCGCAACGCCGGGTATCCGGCAGCTATGCAAAAATCTGTCCGGCGGCAACCAACAGAAGGTGGTGCTTGCAAAATGGCTTGCGAGAGGATGCAAGATATTGATTCTTGACGAGCCCACAAGGGGAATTGATGTAGGCGCAAAATATGAGATATACACACTGATGGATAAACTGGTGCAGGAAGGAGTCAGTATTATCATGATTTCATCCGAAATGCCGGAGGTTATTGGGATGTCTGACCGTATTGTGGTCATGCACGAAGGACATGTGATGGGAGAACTGAGCTGTAGTGAGGCAAATGAGGAACGGATCATGCTTCTTGCGAGCGGCGAAAATGGATAAGAAGGATACAGACGAGGAGAATGAGGTCATGAGTGATAAAGAACTGTTGTTGAGCCCGATACAGGTCGGGACGCGGAAATGCGAAAACCGCTTTTTTGCACAATCCATGGAATGCTCGGATGCGGATGCGGAAGGTAACCCCTCCGAGCTGACCTATGAAAGATACGAAAACCTTTTTAAAGGACGTTTTGGCATGATCGACTTAGAGGCGATCACCATCACGGGTGAAAGCCGCTCAAGACTTGCACAGCTTGAGATCATGCCGAAAAATGAAAAAGCGCTTGCCAATTTTATCAAAAAGCTGAAGGCGGTCAATCCTGATGCGCTGATCGTATTTCAGCTGACGCATGCGGGCGAGCTTTCCAATCCGGAATTTTCGCGGCGCGTCAGCGTAAAGAACGTACCGGGCATGGAAGGCGACATCCTCAGTGAGGAGGAAGTCGATCACATTATGGATCAGTTCGTACTGGCGTCGAAAATCACGCAGGACGTGGGTGCGGATGGCATCGATATGAAATTTTGTCATGGTTATTTTGGATCGCAGATCCTGCGCCCATATAACGACCGCAATTGGAAATACGGCGGAAGCTGGGAAAAACGTTCCCGCTTTGCTTACGACCTGTATGAGCGGATACAAAAAGAGGTCAACGACAAAAACTTCCTGATCGGCTCTAAGGTATCGCTATGGGAGGGCTTCCCGGGCGGGTTTGGCTCTGCCGGGCCGGATTCGCCGCTGATGGACCTTGCGGAGCCCATTGATTTCTTAAAAGGGCTTGAGGAGCGCGGCGCACAGTATTTTGTGGAGACGATCGGCAACGTACATTCTACGATCAGCTTCGTGGAGGCGGACAAAGATCACCCTTATCTTTCGTACCTGCATATGTATTTTGCAAACGAAATGAAAAAGCATTTGAAGCCGGAAACCGTTGTGATCGGCGGACATTTTTCCGCATTCCGCGATGGCAAAAACAAGCTGCTGGCAGTAACGCCGGAGCAGTCGTCCATCGTAGCTATGGGCGCACAATGCATAAACGACGGTATGATGGATATGGTTGCGCTTGGTCGTCAATCGATGGCAGACCCGCTGCAGCCACTTAAAATGATGGAAGGACGCGATAACGAGATCAAATATTGCACGTCCTGCTTAAATTGTCTGGAGCTGATGATCAGGCAGGAGAACATCGGGTGTTCGACGTTCAATAAGCGCTACACGAAGATTTTACAGGACGTCAGGAATGCAAAAGGGAAAGTACAGGAGATGCACACCTGATATAACGAATTGCTTAACGATGGGCAAAAAGGCGGGAATCCAATCGGTTTTCGCCTTTTTTGGAGGGGAGAAGACGATGGAAAAAATATATACAGGACTGCACCACATTGGCGTATATGCGCGCGACAGGGAGGAAGCGATCGATTTTTATACCGATATCCTCGGAGGAAAATTACTTTTCAGGACGGACAGTGAATCGGACGGGGAAAAGATTGCGATGATCGACATGGGAGACTTTTTGATTGAAGTGATCGAACCGCTGATGGAAAAAGAACGTATACGGGAATTGGCGCAGGGAACAATGAACCATTTTGCAGTAAAAGTCGACGATATTGAAAAAGCTGCCGGCTATGCAAAATCGCGCGGATATGAAATGGAGGAGGAAGGGATATAACCTGTGCCAAACTTCGGCGCGGAGGATGTGAGCTTGAAGGTGGCGTTTATCCACGGCATCAATGGAGAACGAATAGAGTTTTTTCAGGTCGTTTAACAATAACATAGCGTTTACAGCCGGAAAAGGGCGATTCATAGGCAATGATGAAAACGATTACATAATTATGTGAAATATTTTTTTGTATTCCATTGACAAACGCCTAACAGAGTGATATATTGTAAATGTAATCAATTACAAAAATTCACATAACACATGATATATTCCAAACAACATAAAATGATAATTTAAAAATTTAAACAAGATATTTTTCATTAAAAAATGAAGGAGGAAAAAAATAATGAAAAGATCTTTAAAAGGAACGGCTTTGATTGTTGCGCTTGTTCTGGTGGCGATGGTGGCTTTTGCAGGCTGCGGCGCACCGGCAGCAGCGCCCTCTGAATCCGCATCGGCGGCAGCACCGTCCGAATCGGCATCTGCGGCGGCGCCTTCCGAAGCGTCTGCGGCAGGCGAAAGCGCGGCGGCTTCTGGTGATGGCGTGAGCGTCGCACTGCTCAACGCTTCAAACGCAAACCTGTGGCGCGCGCAGATGGAAGACGAAATGAACGCGCTGGTAGAAGAATACAAGGCTGACGGCAAGATCAGTAACTATGTGGCATATTCCGCAAATGACGACGCAACGACACAGTCGCAGCAGCTAAGCCAGATCATCAGCGCGGGCGGCACGGATGTGGTCATCATCAACCCCGTATCTGCGACATCCTTAAACCCGGTGATCGACAAAGCGATCGAAGCGGGCATCGTCGTTTTGGGCGTTGACTCTGTGATTGGGCATCCGGACGTTGTGACGCTCGCTACCGACCAGTATAAATGGGCGGAGATGCAGGCGGAATTCTTAGCGGAAAAACTGGGCGGCAAAGGCGATATTATTATCTATAACGGCATCGCAGGCGTACCGGCAAGCGACACACGCGAAAAAGCGTTTGACGATGTGATTGCAAAATATCCGGACATCAACGTGCTGAAGAAAGTTTATCACAATTGGGACGATGGCGAAGCAAAGAAGCTGACTGTCACCATGATATCCGCTTATCCGAACATCGACGGTATTTTGAATCAAGATTGCTCGCCGGGCATCATGCAGGGCTTTTCGGAAGCGGGCGTAGACATGCCTAAGGTCATCACGAGCGACGGTTCGTTCAATTACCTCAATATGTGGAACGATTATAATACGAAAAACCCGGATAAGGCGTTCGAGGCGATCATCGTGGGCAATCCTCCGGGAGCGGGCTGCGACGCGATCAAGATGGGCATTGCCCTTGCAAACGGAAAAGAGTTTAAGGACGACGTGCTGACGGAAATGGACGGCGGAAAAGCAGTCCTGCTTGAGCCGGCGCCTGTGATCACGAACGAAAACAGGGAAGAGTGGGTCAAGAAGACGGATGAAATGGGAGATACCTATACATTCTCTAAGATCCTGACGGATGAAGAGATCGGCGCATACTTTAAGTAAACCGGAAACGGGAAACGAATGACAGGCCGGGTTGCGGCGAATGACCGCCGCAACCCGGAATATACATGGTCAGGGGGAACGGATTTTGCTTACAATATCGAATCTGCAAAAAAACTTTGGAGCCGTTCAGGCCCTAAAAGATGCATCGCTCTACATGGAAAAAGGCGAGATACGCGCCTTGCTCGGCGCAAACGGATCGGGAAAGAGCACGCTTGTTAAAGTCCTTTCGGGTCTTAACAAAAAAGATGGCGGAACGATCGTGCTTGACGGCAAAGAGATCGATATCATATCACCCAGAAAAAGCATCGAATATGGGATATCTATGGCGTATCAGGACTTGAGCATTATTTCTAAGCTGAGTGTTGCGGAGAACATGGTGATCGGCAATGAACCATGCGTACATGGCACCATCCGCAAGGAGAAAATGATCGCTTACGCAAACGAAATGATCGAAAAGCTGGGCATCAACGCCTATCCGGAAACGATCGTTTCAGACATCGACCTTTCCAATCAGGGGCTTGTGGAGGTCGCTAAGGCGCTTTTCACAAATCCGCGTCTGCTGATCTTAGACGAGATCACGGCGTCTATGCATCACGATCAGGTGGAGCGGCTGTTTGGGTTTCTGAATGAAAGAGTAAAAGAGGGGCTGTCCATCTTGTTTGTGTCGCACCGTTTTGACGAGGTGTATGACCTTTGCGCCAAGGCGACGATCCTGCGCGAGGGACAAAGCGTGAAAGAAATAGAAAACCTAAAGGAAACATCGCCACAAACGCTCGTCTACTATATGACAGGGCACAAGGTGGAGAACTTAGAAGACGCGCAGCAACAAGAAGAAACATGCGGGGAACCGGTGCTGTGCGTGAAGGATATGTTTATCGGCGACATCGTACGCGGCGTATCGATGAGCCTTGCGAAGGGCGAGATCGTCGGCATTGCCGGCCTGCAGGGACAAGGACAGGGAGAATTCCTGCGCGCTCTTTATGGCGCGATCCCATTAGGGCAGGGCGGTATTGAGCTTGATGGCAGGAGTGTGAAGATCAAATCGCCGGCAGATGCGATCAAAAAAGGATTCGGATTTATCTCGGGCGACCGGGAGAAGGAAGGGATATTCTCCATCAGGAGCGTGGCGGAAAACATCTTTATTGTCAAAAATGCAATGAAAAGACTGCTTTCGTGCGTCGGTGCAAAGGAAGAAAAACAGCAGGCGCAAGACATCATGGAAACGCTCAACGTGGTGGCGGCGGGAACGGGAGTGCCTGCAAACAGCCTGTCGGGCGGCAACCAGCAAAAGTTGGTGGTAGGCAGGTGGCTCTCAATGAAGCCGAGGATATTGCTGCTTGACGACCCGACCAAGGGTGTTGACGTGGGCGCGCGCAGCGAGATCAATACGCTGCTGCGTGAAATGACGAAAACAGGTATGTCTATTCTGTTTTCTTCCAGCGACAACGAAGAACTGCTGCGCGTGGCGCAAAGGATATATGTTTTTTATGAAGGGCGTATCGTCAGGGAGCTGAAGGGCAACGATATGAACGGACAGCTCCTTGCGGCAACGATGCTCGGAACGAACATAGGAGGTGTGTCATGAGTGTGAGAGACTTAAAAAAACCCTCCTTGTGGTCGACCGGGATATCCGGTTATGTATTGCTGCTGGGCGCGCTGATCATCAATATGATCATTCAGGGCGGAAGCTTTTTTACCGTGGACAGCCTAAGCTCGCTGCTAAGCTCTAACCTTCCGCTGATCATTGCGGCGCTGGCGCAGATGATCATTATGCTCTCGGGCGGCATCGATATTTCTCTTGGAAATACGATGGCGCTGACGAACGGCGTTGCCATCGTGCTTTCAAATGCTTTTGGACTGCCGATCGTGACGAGCTTCCTGCTGGCGCTTGCGGCGGGAACTGCGGTGGGACTCGCAAACGGCCTCATTATTGCTTTTCTGCGCATCCCTCCGCTGCTTGTGACCTTTGCGATGTCGATGGTCGTGAAGGGCGTGTCGCTGGTCGTTCTGCCCAAGCCGGGCGGCAGCGTACCGGTGGAGCTTTACAGGACGTACGGTGGGGAAGTACTGGGGGTACCGACGGCGGTATGGCTCATTGTGATCGCAGCGGTTTTGCTGATGCTGGTTTCCAAATTTAAAATCAGTAAACATCTCAGCGCGGTCGGGACGAACGAGCGTAACGCGTATGTTTCGGGAATTGCAGTAGACAAGGTCAAGGTCTATGCCTATACGGTGGGCGGACTCATTGCCGCGTGTGCGGGGCTGTGCCTGACGGCGCTGACCGCCTCGGGAGATGTGCGTGTAGGCGAAGCGTTTGCGCTGCAGTCTATTGCGGCCGTCATCATCGGCGGGACGTTGGGAAGCGGCAAGTGGGGAAGCTATATTTTAGGCGCGATCTGTGGCGCGCTGTTCCTCGCGATCGTCAACAACATCGTATTCTTCGTGTTCAACATGATCGCGATGAATAACCCGGACATGATGATCTCGACCTTCTATCAGCAGCTGCTTTCGAATTTCATTATCATCTTCGGACTGGCGAGCGCTGTGCTGACAAACAAGACAAACTATCAAAAGATAAAAGTACGTGAAGTGAAGGAGGGCGGCAAAGCATGAAAGCAATGGTAGGAAGCCTGAATTCGAAAAAGAGAAACATTCCCAGACAGGCGATCGTGCTAATATGTATCACCGCGGGGTTGCTCGTTTTGGGAAGCGCGATCAACAACCAGTTTTTAGCGCCCATGAACATCGCAAATATACTGACGATGTCCGCGCTTTTGGGGTTTGTATCCATTGGGCAGACGCTGGTCGTCCTTTCGGGGGACGACGGGCTAGACCTTTCGGTCGGCGGGGTGATGTCTCTTGGCGCAGTCATGGCATATATGCTGATGAACGGCAAGGATGAAAACTTTGTCCTTGCGCTGGTGGTCGTACTGGGCGCGGGCGCGTTGTTCGGTTTTTTGAACGCGGTTGGCATCGTGTTTGCGAGGATACCTGCCCTTGTGATGACGCTGGCGATGGCCAATGTGCTGACGAGCGTGCAGCAGCTTTATTCGGGCGGCAATCCGACGGGAGCCCCTTCGCCTGTTGCGGCACAGGTCGCGACGTCAAAGGCGCTGCCCTTCCTGCCGTGGATCGCGGTGCTGTGGGTAGGCGTTATCATCCTTGTATATTTCCTGCTCACCCGTACCTCTTACGGCAAGCAGTTGTATGCGACGGGAGCCAATAAGAACGCGGCGCTGCTCGCCGGTGTACGTGTGAAAAAGATACGCATCATAACCTATACGCTGTGCGGCGTGCTTTCTGCATTTGCAGGGTTCTGGCTGTGTTCTTATGTGGGGGTCATCTACGTAAACGCAGGGACATCGTACGTCATGCCTTCTGTTGCGGCGGTCGTGATCGGCGGTACGTTGCTGTCCGGCGGAAAGGGAAGCTACAACGGCACGGTGGTAGGCGCGATCATCCTGACCATCGTGGACAGCCTGCTTGTGATGCTTGATACAGACGAAGCGGGACGCTTCATCATGAATGGCGTGATCCTCGTCGTGCTGCTGGCGATCTATACCCGCAGCCCGAAGATCAGACAATAAAAAGAAACCGATCATCAAAAAAATAAGACAATACGGAGTAAGGAGAAAGACAATGTACAAAATCAAACAAAGTATGGACGCTGTAAACTATGGAGGCTATTTTCACGAAGGGGGTCCCCTTACGATGAAGCAGATCATCGATAAGGCTGCGGAATTCGGATATGAAGCGGTGGATATCTGGCCGCATAAACCACTGATGTTCCCGATGGACTGGAGTAAGGAGGACAGGAAAGAGCTTCTTGCATACGCAAAATCTAAAAACATCAAATTTGCGGCGGTGGACGCGTGCACGAACTTTATGCGCTCTCAGCATGCGCTTGTACCGGATGTGGAAAAGGAATTGCCTTACCTGATGGAGTGCTGTGAGCTGGCGGAAGACTTAGAATGCCCGGTCGTACGCATCATGCCTGCTTTTATCGGATATTTCTGGGGGGAGTATTCCAACCTTGGATATTGCCAGACGGCGCTTACGGCGCGGTCTATGGAGGTTTCTAAGCAGGAGGATTATTATCTGGAGTGGACGCACATCAGAAAGTGCATCAAGGAAGCCGCGCAAATGGCGAAAAAGTATAACGTTGTTTTGGCGCTGCAAGGACATCCGCCTGTCGTCAATTGCGTCGAAGACCTGTTTGATATGGTTGACGAGGTAGGGATGGACAATGTGAAGATCGGGCTTGACCTGCCGCTGTTTGACCACCAGACAGAGGAATTCATCGATGAAACGGTGAAGCGTGCGGGCAAGGATATGGCGCATTCGCATACGCTCGGGGTGGCGATCAAGTATGGCCCGAGCGATTCCGTTTATGCGACAGAAGAGGTTGTGCCGGGCGACGGCGTAGAAAACTGGGTACCATTCTTCAAAGCGTGCAAGGAGATCGGTTATGAGGGATACTTTGCTTATGAGCAGTGTGCGCCGTTCTTTGTGGAAGGGCACAAGAAGCCGCAGGTAGCGGATGTGGACGCACGGCAGAAGAAGGGGTTTGCATTCATCAAATCCATAGAAGACAAAATTTGATTCCTCCGGAACGAAATATTGGGAAAGGGTTTGCGGGCGTGCGGCTTAGGGCTGCAGCGCCCGCAAATACTTACTAGGAACTTGTTTTGGAATATGTTAGAATGTGGTAAAAGAAAAAATAACTGTATGGTGGCTTAAATGACAAATATTCAGAAGGTTGCAAAGCATGCAAATGTTTCGGTGGCGACGGTGTCGCGCGTCATCAATGGCGCGGGCAATGTGACCCCTAAAACGAAACAGCGTGTGGAGCAGGCGATCGCGGAGCTCAACTATGTGCCCAATATGCTGGCGCGGAATTTCCGTACATCAAAAAGCAAATCCATACTGGTGATCCTCTCCAATATTTCCAATCTGTTTTATATGGAGATCGTACATGGGATCAGCAAATACGCAAACGAGTGCGGGTATGATATTTTGCTCAGTGAAACGGACGATATTCCCGAACGGCAGATAGAGTGCCTCGAGAAGGTGAAGAACCGGATCGCGGACGGAGCGGTGCTACTGGAATCCATCGTTTATGATAAGGCGCTGCTTTCTATGGAAAAAAGTTACCCGATCGTACAGTGCTGTACGGACAATGACGAGATACCGCTGCCATATGTGATGGCGGACAATGTGAAGGGCGGCTATCTGGCGACGCGTGAGCTGATAGAAAAGGGGCACAGGAAGCTTGCCTTTGTGGGGACGGACGACCAATCGAAATATAACCGTGAGCGCTGCGAAGGCTTTTTGAAGGCGGTGCATGAGGCGGGTATCGAAGAAAAGGATGTTGTGATCGACTATACGGAGCTGAGCTTAAAGGGCGGGCGGATGGCGGTCAAAAATCTGCTTGAAAAGAAAGTGGAGGGCGTATTTTTTGCTTCGGATATGCAGGCGATCGGCGCGATCCAATACCTGAGAAACCGCGGGGTCGGCGTACCTGAAGACATTGCGATCGTTGGGTACGATAATCTGGAGATGTGCGACATCATCGAGCCGCCGCTGACCTCCATCGATCAGCACGCGTGGGAGATGGGCAGGGAATCGGCGCGTATCCTGATCGAGCGCATCGAGGACAGGCATACGCAGGGAAACCGGCATGTCGTGTTCCAGCCTGAGCTGGTGCGCAGGAAATCGGTATAAGAAACAGATAAGCCCGGCAGAGCGCCGGGCGTTTTTTTATGGCTATGTTTCCGGACGGAAATGGATTATAATGGGGAAAAGGAGAATTGCCGATGCAGTATGAGGGAAGGATATTCCGCCCGCCGAGTGAGGCGCACAGCCTGATCGTGCAGGCGACGGTGGGATGTTCGCACAATAAATGTACGTTTTGCAGTATGTACAAGGAAAAGCAGTTCCATATGCGCGACTTGCAGGACGTGCTTGACGACCTTACGGAGATGGCGGGGCGCTATCCGGACGTGAGACGCATCTTTTTGGCAGACGGCGACGCGCTCATTTTGCCGATGGAACGGCTGGAGGCCATATTGACGCTCATCCGCGAAAAGTTTGTGCATTGCGAGCGTGTGGGCATTTATGGATCGCCGCGCAGTATTTTGCGAAAAACGCCCGAAGAATTGCGCTCGCTGCGCGAGCTTGGTTTGGGCATCGTCTATCTTGGGCTGGAATCGGGCAGTGACGAGATACTCAAGCGTGTGAATAAAGGCGAGACCGCAGACGAGATCGTTACCGCAGGCCTGAAGGTGAAAGAGGCGGGTATCCCGCTTTCTGTGACGGCTGTAAGCGGCCTTGGAGGAAAAGAGCTGTGGCGTGAGCATGCGCAGGCAACGGGCAAGGCGTTCACGCGTATGAAGCCTGATTATATCGGCCTGCTGACGCTGCTTTTGGAAGACGACGTACCGCTGGAACGGGATTTTAAGGCGGGGGTATTCGAGCTTTTGAGCCCGGAGGAGATCGCGCTCGAGACACTTGTGATGCTTAAGAATATGGACTGCGAAGGCAGCGTGTTCCGCAGCAACCACGCGTCCAATTATATCTCGCTGCGCGGAACGCTCAACCGGGACAGGGAAACGATGATGGGACAGTTGCGCGATGCGCTCGAGGGCAACGCGGCATATAAGAAAGAACCGATGCGCGCTCTGTAATAAAAGGGGACGGCTATGAAAAAGACGTTGAAAAAGATCGGAAAAGTGGTTTTGATCGTTGTGATCGTGATCGCTATATTGCTGGCGGCGCTGCTCATTTTTCTGACCGCCACCGAATATAATCCGCAGGACGTAGAGGCGCTCAGCGTTCCGCAGGGAAGCGGGAGTGTTGCCGTGGGAGAGGAGCTTTCGTTTTTGACGTTCAACACCGGATATGCGGGGCTTGATAAGGACGAGGATTTTTTCATGGACGGCGGCAGCGGCGTAAACCCAAAGAACCGTAAACAGGTAGAGCGCAATCTGGCAGGCATCGCGGATACGCTCAAGGAATATCCGGCGGATGTTTATTTCCTACAGGAAACGGATGTAGATTCTGCGAGGACATACAATATCAACGAAGCGGAATATTATGAAAATACGTTAGGCATGCCGGGGGTGTTTGCCTACAACTATAAATGTAATTTTGTGCCCTATCCGCTGCCGATGATTGGGCATGTGGAGAGCGGATTGCTCACCATGAGCGGCCTTACGGTACAAAGCGCACAGCGGGTCTCGCTGCCCGTGCCGTTCAGCTGGCCGATACGCACGTGCAACTTGAAGCGCTGCCTGTTGATAGAGCATATCCCGCTTGAGGGAACGGACGCGCAGCTTGTGCTGATCAACCTGCATCTGGAGGCGTACGACGACGGGGAAGGAAAGGCGGCGCAGACAAAGGTGCTCGCCGATATCATGCGCAGCGAGTATGAAAAAGGCAATTATGTGGTCGCGGGCGGGGACTTTAACCAGACGTTCCCCGGTGTGAAGCAATATCCTGCGGTGGATGAGGAAAACTGGAAGCCCGGTGTGATCGGCGAAGATGTACTGCCGGAGGGATTTCACTTCGCGTTTGACGACAGCCTGCCCACGTGCCGGCTGCTGAGCGCACCGTATATGGGGTCTTATGAAACGTCGCAAATGTTTGTGATCGACGGGTTCATCGTGTCGCCCAATGTGCAGGTGAACGAGGTGCAGACTGTTCGTACGGATTTTGCCTATTCCGACCACCAGCCGGTGCATATGCGCCTTACACTTACGCCTGTATCTTAAGGAAAAGAAAACCGCTTCTATAAGAAGCGGTTTTTTGGTTATTCTTCGATCTCGATCGCGCTGGTCGGGCAGCTGTCTGCCGCTTCGCGCGCCGAATCCTCCAGTTCCGGCGTAGCCGGTTGGGCGTAAACCTCCGCGAGGCCGTCATCCGCCATGCGAAACACCTCCGGACACATTCCCTCGCACAGGCCGCAGCCGATGCACTCGTCTTTATGGATCGTTACTTTCATAAAAATCAGTCTCCTTTCTTAGGAAATACGACTATGAGGAACATTTTGAACCGTTCGCTCGCAAAGACAGCATGTGGATGCCGTGCGGGCATGACGATGGACTGCCCTGCGTGCAACACATGTTTGTTGCCGTCGATGGTCACTTCGCCCGTACCGTCGAGGGCGATCACAAGCGCGTCCCCTTCAGATTCGTGCGTGCTGATCTCCTCACCTTTATCAAACGCGAAAAGCGTGAGGCTCAGCGCTTCGTTTTGCGCGATGGTCTTGCTGGCAACCTGACCGTTCAGGTAGGATACCTGTTCTGAAAACGGCAGCACGCTTTCATATGTAAGATTCTTCATATACTTTTCCATACTGGTTGCTCCTTTGCTCTTTATAGTTATAGTATACCCACAAAACGGTGTTTTATACGTTGCATTTGCAACCAAAACAAAAAACTCCGGTGCAGCCTCGGCGCCAACCGGTCGCCGGGAACATGAGCACTGGAGTTTTTGTTTGTTATGTTGTCGCGAGTCTGGTGGCGTCTATCAACGTGCCGCATTCAGGACACCTGTACTCGTCATTTTCGGTGCGGGTCAATGAACGGAACTTACAGATGATCCTGCATTTTTGGCAAGTACCATATGCTACCAGCTCGCCCCGGTAAAACCGGTCAGCACTACGCTGCATGGCGATGCACCTCCCTTTGCGGATGTCTGGAGACCTACCATAACATGAAGGAGAAGGCAAAGCAAAGGCCAGGTGCGGAAGATAAAGCGAGGGAAGAAGCGGGAAAGGGTGCGAAGTGAGGGCAAAGCGGTTTGCCGGCAAAAAGCAGGTTAGATGTGTGCGAATGGGATATAATAAAGAAAAGGAGGAGAAGAGGATGAAGAAGGTAGATAGGCTGTGCGCGTTGACGGACGGCGTATATGCGATCGCGATCACGCTGCTGATTTTTAGTGTGACGCTCAACCATTCACAGACGGTTTTCAATGAGGCGGCGGCAAAAGAGCTGCTGTATCATATCATCATGTATGCGATCGGCTTTATCGGTATCGCGGTCCTGTGGTTTTCCAACCACAGGACGTATTCGCACATCGTACGTTACCGCTCGCGGCTCGGAACGCTTACGATGGTACACCTGTTTTTTGTGGTGCTTATCCCGGCGATGACGAGTATCACGATACATTACGAGGGACAGGTGCTGCCCAATTTGTTTTACATTGGCGCTTATCTGGGCGCGATGCTCACACAGAGCGTGACGCTAGCGTATCTGTATAAGCATAAGCTACTCGAGGGGATACGCGGGATGCGTAAGGAGGAAGTATATGACGCGGCGCATCAGTGGATCATGAACGCTGTTGTGTGCGGCGCTGTCGTTTTTGTATTTTTGAGCCCGTGGGTCAGCGTGGCGATCCTTGTAGGGGGCATGATTGTTGCGACGATCGTACAGAACCATTTTAATAAAAAATATCATTACATTGACGATGAGGACAACAGCGGCGGCGAGGAGCCGGAGGTCACGATCTCGCAGGAGCAGATCGATGGATTGATCAAAAAATTGCAGGGGCTGCAAAAGGAAAAGAAGTAAGGGAGTAAAAAGATGGGAAGAATGCCGTATCATATCCATGTTTTCTTGTATCGGGAAAAAAACGGGACGTATGAATTTGCGGTCTTTGAACGTTCAGACCTGCCGGAGATATGGCAGGGTGTGAGCGGTGGCGGAGAAGCGGGCGAAAGCGTCGTGCAGACTGCGCTGCGCGAATGCCGGGAGGAAGCAGGCGTCGTTTTGCCGGGGCCGCTGTATCCGCTTGACAGTGTGAGCGTGATGCGCAGCACGGTGTTCGCGGAGTGGACAAAAGAATGGGGAAGGGATGTTATTGTGTTGCCCATGTATTTTTTTGGTATGCCTTACGCGGGGGAGATCGTTTTATCGGAGGAGCACATCACATTTGAATGGCTGAATTTTGAGCAGGCGGACGCGAGGATCGCACTGTCCGACCAGAATACGGCGCTGTGGGAGCTCAATGAGCGGCTGTGCCGCAACAATCTGGAGCGCAGTGTGCCAATGTGGATGGACAAGCCATGGAAGGCAGGGTATTAAAAAAGCGATAAAAGGCAGATAAAAAACCGCTTATATAAGCGGTTTTTTTGTTGCGCTAAAATTCACGCAAACATCACACAACATGTGTGACATATCACGCGTCCCCATCAAAAACGGATAGAAACTGCTTATTATAAATATACGCGCTCAGGTATGCGTTCATCGTATATAACCGATAGGTAATATACATTCACCCTCTCCCGTAAGGCGAAAGTGGCGGATTATGCAGTGTGGATGTATATGTGGCTGGGGAAGGAATATACAGGTGGCCGTAAGCGGCGATGGTTCGAAAAAAAGGGAGACCAAAGGAAAGATATATGCAATTAACAGTCACAACCAATTATGCGATACGCATCATTCTTTATCTCGCGGAAACAAGGCGTATTACGACCGCCGGCGAGATATCGGAAGGTACACAGATTGCAAAAAAGTCTTTGCTGGCAACGGCAAATAAATTGAAGAAGGCAAATCTGATTATGGGGCACATGGGCGTATCGGGGGGATATAGCCTCGCGCGTGCACCGGAAAACATCACGATACTTGAAATTATAGAGACGACGGAAGGCAATGCCAAGATCAGTCAGTGTCTGGAGTCGGGGGTAAATTGTCCGTGGGGAAAAAAGAAGAACTGTCCGCTCCGTGGTTTTTACAGCGAGGTGCAAGAGGAACTCGACAGCCGGTTTGCACGTATGACGATCGGCGCGCTGATGGAAGAAATATAGACGGACAGATCTGAAGAACAATGTGGGATAAACGATAAAAGGAGGTAAAAGTGAGGATAGCGCTCTGTGACGATCATAAAGAAAATATTATGTCCTATGCGGAAGTCCTTGCGAGGATATGCCGAAAACATCGTATTGAGCTGGAAATCGATCCTTATATCAGCGGCAACCAGATGTTGTTTGAGTTGGAGGACGAAAAAAAACATCCCGACCTGATTTATTTGGACGTTAATATGCCGGGATATGACGGCTTTTCGACGGCGCGGCAGCTACGCGCGCAGGGGTATGAAAGCGAGATCATCTTTCTGACCTCGAGCGGCGGGGCGGACTCGATTTTACAGGCGTTCGACGTCAGCGCTTTTCATTATATCGTCAAGGATGAGACGAGCGGCGAACGGTTCGAGGAGATATTTTTGCAAGTATACGAGCGGTGCCAAAAGAAGAGCAAAGAAACACTTATCTTTTCGTGCGCGGGGGAGACGCGGAAGGTTTTTGTCGATGAGATCAATTATTTCGAAGCACAGGATCATTATATTACAGTTTATTACGGCAAGGAGTCTTTTGAATTTTATTCTACATTTGGAAAAATAGAAAACATGCTTCATGGGCATGGCTTTTTGAGGACGCACCGTTCTTTTATTGTAGCGAAGGACAAGATCGTGCAGATCAACAGGAACCAGATCGAGCTGCAAACAGGAGAAACAGTCCCTGTTGGGCGGGCTTATGTCAAGACGGTGAAAACTGCATGGGAACCTTTGGCGGTGCCGCGTTAAGGCGTGTTGCGCGTCGTTGGCGTATAAAAACGAGTCGTTCACGCTACATTTCACACAAGCAAAAGATTTTTCTGTACAAATAAGCTAACAGAAACTGTACAGAGAGGAGCGGTCACAACGAAAAATTATCAGCGACATTTTATTATCATAATCGTTTTGGTATGCCTGCTTGTTGTATGCATGCCTTTTGCCGCCCTCGCCAGTACGAGCCAGTCGGGATATCATCATCAGGACTGGGATGAAGAATATTGCCTACAGGCGTACGACGTGACAATTACGGCGGCGGAAATATATGAGCTGCGTGAGCAGAACCTGCTTGAAAAAGAAATGCTGACCCGCTCGAGGGCAACAGCGCAGGTGTGGGGTGCGTGGGAGCCTGTGGAGGGCGGATTTAAGGCGCTTGATTTGGGCGTACTTGCGGAGAAGCAGCCGTTTGGCGATCATCCCGTTACATTTTATGTGCATGCGGACGACAGACAGACGGCCTACATCACGATCATTGCGCATGTAACCGAGCCGGGACCGATCATTGTTGAACCGACGCCAGAACCGACACCAGAGCCGACACCAGAACCGACACCAGAACCGACACCAGAACCTACGCCCAGCCCTCTGCCCGAGCCGACACCGGAACCGACAGTGGAACCTACGCCCGGGCCGACAATAGAACCGGTGCCAACGCCTGAACCAACGGTTGCGCCGGTATATGAAGCAAGGGTGAGGCAAACACCGGCGCCCAGGCGGACAGCGGAGCCGACGCCAGAGCCGACCATGGAAGCAACGCCCGAACCAACGGCTACGCCAGAGCGGGAAACACAGCCGGAAGCAGAATCGCCGGAGCCGGCGTCTGATGCGCAGATGCATGAAACGGCGGACGAAGAAGTACATAAAAATGAATGGACGCCACTTGCGACCACGCTGGTTGCTTCGTCGGCAGCAGTGGGCGCCTTGTTTGCGCTTAGTATATTAAAGGACTTGGGATCGATCCGCTGGTACAACAGTAAATTGGGAAAATAATGGCGCGGAGAAAGGGAACATATTATGAACAGCCTTGAAATGATGGGTGTGATACTACTTGTGGCAGTGGTGGCGGTGGGTATCGTCATCAAAGCCATTACCCGCAGGAAGCTTAAGGATATGGACGGGATCAGCGAGGTTTTCCTGTCTGCTGATGATGAGAAAGTGTCGGGGAAGCTTTGATATGGGCGGCACAGAAAACATTTTTGATCTGGTGCAGCCGCAAAGCGACGACCCGGAGATCATACAGTTTTTTGAACTGATGACTCTTCCGCGCTCGTTTTTTGGATATGACAGGAAGCATGTGATCGACGCGCTGCGCAGCCTTGACGGATTGTATCGGAGCAGGATCGAAGAACTTGAAAAAGAGAAGCAAAGAAACCAGATATTCCGGCAGGAGCAACTGCACGAGAAGGACAGCGCGATCGCCCGGCTCAAAAGACGAGCCGAACAGGAAACAGCGACATACCATGGCGGCGCACAGCAAAGGGATGCGCGCGGCCGGATAGATGTGCTTTCGCAGGTCATCCCGGAAATACAGCAAAGTCTTGATCTTGTGATCAGGAAAGCGGCGGGCGAAGCGCGACACATTTGCGAAGGGGCGCGCAGTCACGCTGACAAAATTTTGAATGAAAGCCGAAGAGAGATGGAGGACGAGCGCAGGAAGCATATGCGGGCGCTTGGAGAAATGACCGAACTCAAAAAGCAGTATATGGCAGATTTAGACGTCTTACAGGCAATCCTTGCAGATATGCAGGCAGAGGCAGACAGCTTTGGAAAGCGGCTGGAAAGCATCAGGGAAAGACCTGCTTTGGAACGGGGCCGCAGCGAAAACGCATGGGCGGCAGAATGGAAATAATCAGGAATAGGAAAGGGAACAAATATGAAAGACCGTATGGAGATGCAGCAATTAAAAAGAATGGGAAAACGAGAACTGGTACGCCTTGTGCAGGAGTGTGACGACGAAAACAGGAAACTGGCGGAGGAAAGCAACAAGAAGCAAAGCCGCATCGCCGAGCTTGAGCAGATCGTAGCGAATATGCACGGGCACATTACGGAAATGGAAGCAAAGCAGAAGGATATGCAGATCAAATACCAGGAGCCGGGTTCCCTGGCTGACTCTATGATCCAGGTGAACGGTGTGATAGAAGCCGCCCAGGGTGCGGCCAAACAATATCTGGAACGCATACGGGAGATGGAAACCGTGAAACAGAAGGAAGCGGAAGGCATCGTAGATATGGCACGGCATGAAGCGGAGCGCATCGTTTTGAAAGCCAAGGCAGGCGCGACGCAGATACAGGAGGCCAGCACAAACGTGCTGCAAAACCTGCAGGTGGAGATCGACAGGATGCTTGCGGGTGCGCGGGGAGAATATGAGCAGGGGATCGCTAGGCAAACGCCTGTTTTTGAGACGGAAGCGCCTGTACACATGGATGAACCGCAAGGGCTTTTTGAGCAGACGGTACCATCCGAGCCGGAAAAAGTCCCGCGGTTAAATGATATCCTGCAATCGGTAACCGTACAACGGGGGGAAGAACCGGTGATACGGGAGGAGAGCGTGAGCGCTGATACGGGCGCTTTTACAGGTGATCAACCAATAGGAGAGGCTGTTGCGGCAGTAAAAGAAGATGATTTTACAAGCGGGTTGAGCGACGAGATCAAAAGTGTGATCGACGACCTGACGTATAAAACACAGCACTTAGGACAACAGACGAGCGACACACATTAAGGTAAGTGCAGCAAAAGGAGGGGTTATTGATGACGGGAATGAACCAGGAGATGAAGGAGCTGCAAAAGCTGAGCAAAATGGATCTCATTATTTTACTTGGGGAATTGAGTGAAGAACTCGAGGGGCTTGAAACGGATAACCGTGAAAAAGACGGCAGGATCGGTGTGCTGGGGCGGGAAAATGAGGCCTTGCGCGCCGAAAAAAGCGCCCTTGCCGAGAAAAACGAATCGCTGATGAGCCAGATTCAGGCGGCGAACAGAAAATTGATGGAGATGGAAGGACGGCCGGCGAATTTTGAGGCGGTCGAAGCGGTCGCGCGCAGAATGAACGAAATTGCGCAGAAAACCGGAGAGCAGATGAACCTGCTTCGGGAAATGGAGCGCCAACGGCGCAAGGATATAGCTGCCGGAACAGACGATGCACGCGAGCGGGCGCAGTCTATTATTGAGGATGCGCAAAAAACGGCAGTTGGGATCACAAAACAACTGCAAAAAACAAATATGGAGATGCTTGCCAATATGCAGGCGGCGATCGACCATGCGCGCAGCGGATATGAGGCGGCGTTCGTCATGGAACACGTCCCGCATGGACAAAGTGAAGATAATATCCGTGAATTTCGCCCGCAGGGAGAAAGCGCGCAGGCAGAAAAAGACCAGGTCGTTTTGAGCGCGGAGCAGGCAAGAAACCTGCTTAAGGTGCTGAAACGGTATGGCAAACCAGACACACAGGAAACGGCACAAGCCAAATAAGGCGGTGACCTGGGAAAACGAGAACCAAGGCGGATAGATGCAAAGAGATACAGAGAAAATTGGAACGACCTCACAAGAGAACATGGAAAGGGAAAAATGGCGCCCCAGCCTTGCAGCGGTACGCGCGGAGATCGAACGGCTACAGCGGCGCAGGGAACGCAGAAAAGAGGCATGGGGCATTGTCAGCCGTGTTCTTTTTGTCGCTATGGCGGTCGTGCTGATCAACCTTTATGTTGTACGGATCGCGACGGTGAACGGCGCTTCTATGGAGCCAACCCTTTATAACGGAGATGTGCTTTTATGCTCGCCCCTCGGATATACGCCTGATTATGGCGATATCGTCGTTACGGAAATGGATGTGGGGGAGGGCGACCTGATCAAAAGGGTGATTGCCCTTGCGGGCGATACTGTGGATGTTGATTACCAGACAGGTACAGTAAGTGTTAATGGGAAACAGCTGAGCGAGCCGTATACGCTTGAACCGACTACACTTGCAGGCGACATGCAGTTTCCCGCGACTGTCCCGGTGGGACGTGTGTTTCTGCTGGGGGACAACCGCAACAATTCTATCGACAGCAGGCGTAGCATTCTTGGTATGGTGCCCAAGAGCACACTACTCGGAAAGGTATATTTCAGGATATATCCCTTTGACAGGATAGGGCTCCTGTAATGAGCGGCGCATATGTCGTTCACGTAGCAGACCATGC